>CADAEX010000030.1 GCA_902787125.1 uncultured Spirochaetaceae bacterium | reverse complement strand
GCAGTTGTCCTTAAGCCCCGGGTAATCGATGGGGACTGTGCGGATGAACATATCCTCGGTAATGCTCGGTGACCAGAAGGAGCGGCATTTTTTTGTCTCCATCAGATAGTGGAAAGTGTTGTTTATCTTGTTGCCGTTCAGAACATAAGGCTGCTCCATTGCCTCCTTGTCCTTTCCCAGCTTATTCCTGCTTATGGATAGGATAATCTCCGGCTCTGTCTTGATAGCAGCAATCACAGAAGGCTCTGAGTAGTCGAACTGAGTCTTCACAGGCTGCACTGCTATCACAGGGATTGCACCAACTGCCTGAAAAGCGTTGTATAAAGCCATGGAGATGTTGAACACATCCGGCTCAGGATTTGTGATGATAAGGGCTTTCTCCCCCTTCTTTGCCTTGAGTATATCTTTTACTGCAATTTCTGCACTTATTTTGAGTTTTTCTGATGTTTCCATACTTAAAAGATACCAGCTGCGGAGCAATATTGCAAGAAGCTATAATTATTGTTAATATTAATATATGTTTGACAAACTTGACAGCATAGAGAAACGGTTCAGTGAACTTGAGGCTCAGCTTTCTGACCCTGCAGTGATGCAGGATATGAAGAAGTACAGCGAGCTGATGAAGGAGCATGCCACATCCAAGGAGATCGTGGACAGCTATGCCCTTTACAAGAAGACAGTTTCTCAGCTGGAAGAGGCTAAGGAGATGGCAGGAAGCGAAAGCGACCCCGAGCTCAAGGAGATGGCCAAAGAGGAGATCAAGGAGCTGGAGGAGCAGAAGGAGAACCAGATCAAGGAGCTCCGTATCCTGCTTATTCCGAAGGATCCTCTGGATCTGAAGAACATAATCATGGAGATCCGGGCAGGCACCGGCGGTGACGAGGCCGCCCTTTTCGCCGCAGACCTGTTCCGGATGTACTCCAAATATGCCGAGCTCAAGAAGTGGAAGATAGAGATCATGTCCTCCCACGAGAGCGGTCTCGGCGGCTTCAAGGAGATTGTATTCTCTGTCTCAGGCAAGAATGTCTACGAGAATATGAAGTTTGAGAGCGGTGTCCACCGGGTGCAGCGAATACCCGAGACCGAGTCGGGGGGCCGTATCCATACTTCGGCTGTGACTGTGGCGGTGCTGCCCGAGGCCGAGGAAACCGATATCCAGATTAATCCGGAAGACCTTAAGATAGATGTGTACCGCTCTTCGGGACCGGGAGGACAGTGCGTAAACACCACCGATTCCGCAGTGCGCATGACCCATATCCCCACAGGGCTGGTTGTTATATGCCAGGACGAGAAATCCCAGATCAAGAACAGGGCCAAGGCCCTGCGTGTCCTCCGGTCCCGGCTCTACGAGATGGAGGAGGCCAAGAAGCAGAAGGAGCGGTCCGAGGCAAGGAAGAACCAGGTGGGCTCCGGCGACCGGAGCGAGCGTATCCGCACCTATAACTTCCCCCAGAACCGCCTTACCGACCACCGGATCAACCTTACGCTCTACAAACTGGACCTGATCATAAACGGCGATCTGGACGAGCTTCTGGATGCCCTCAAGATAGAGTTCCGGGAGCAGCTCCTTAAGTGACAATACGGCAGGCAATAAGCATAGGAACAGAAAAGATAGCACTCCGGTGGCCGGAGACCCCATATCTGGATGCCACTGTGATACTGGCGGCAGTTCTGAGCTCCACCCGGGAAAAGCTTCTGGCAAGCCTCAACGACCCACTGCCCCAGAATACCTACGAAACCTTTCTGCGAGGGGTGGAGGAGCGGGCAGCCGGCTCCCCGGTGGCCTACATAACCCACCATCAGGAGTTCTACGCCCTGGACTTCTATGTGGATAACCGGGTCCTGGTACCCCGGGCCGACACCGAGATTCTGGTGGAGACAGCCCTTGGCTTTATCAAGCCGGGGAGCCGGGTGCTGGATCTGTGCACCGGCTCGGGCTGCATCGCCATTGCCATAAAGCACACTGTGCCAGAAGCCCGGGTGGAGGCCTCCGACATCTCGGAGGATGCACTGGCAGTTTTCCGCCGCAACGCTGATGCAATTTTATCGGGTCAGATTGTGACCTATAAAAGTGACCTTTTAAAATCTGTCCCCGGAAAGTTCGATGTAATCGTATCAAACCCACCCTACCTGACCTGTACAGAGACCGCAAAGATGAGAGGGGAAAGCTGGCCCGAGCCGCCCCTGGCCCTGGACGGCGGGACTGACGGCCTGGATTTCATACGCCGTATAATCGCCGATGCAAGAGAGCACCTTGCCCCTGGCGGCAGGCTTCTTTTCGAGGCAGACCCGGCCCAGATGGATGACATAAAATTAGAATTTGAAAAATATAAATATAATGATATAATAATCAGAAAAGACCTGGCCGGGAGAGACCGGGTCATAGCAGGATGCTACAGTGGCAAGGATTGAGAAAGATCTGGACATTCTTAAGACCAAACTCCTCAACGGCAACTACTGCGAGGCCGACATAGAGCGGATAATGCGGGCGGCAGGCTTCGGCAAGATCTGGCATGCAGACCAGAAGCGGGCCAGCGGAGAGCCTTACTTCATCCACCCTATCCAGGTTGCCTCCATCCTCATAGACCTCAACCTGGACTGCGAGACTATCATAGCGGCATTGCTCCACGACACAGTGGAAGATACCGAAATCACCCTGGACTTCATATCCCAGCAGTTCGGCCCTGTTGTAGCCTCCCTGGTGGATGGTGTCACCAAGATAGACATCATAAAGGCTCAGTCTAAATCCATACAGACAGTTGAGACTATCCGCAAGATCATAATAGCCATGGCCAACGACATACGGGTCATCTTCATAAAGCTGGCAGACCGGCTCCACAACATGAGGACCCTAAGGTTCTTAAAGCCGGAGAAGCAGATTCTGATGGCACAGGAGACCCTGAATATATACGCCCCCATCGCCGCCCAGTTGGGAATATCGGAGATCAGAGGAGAGCTGGAAGACCTTTCCCTGAAATACCTTAAGCCGGACATCTACGAGAAGATAAAACACTATGTGGCCTACCGGAAATCAAAGGTGACCCGATATCTTGAGAGACAGCAGGAGCTTATACGGGAAGCGGCTCAGAAAGAGGGAATCGAGATAAAGACCGAGGCAAGGGTAAAGCATATCTACTCCATCTACAAGAAGATGCTCAAGTATGACGTGGAGCCCAGCGGTCTGTTTGACATATTCGGCATCCGGGTCTTCTGCCAGAGCGTAAACGAATGCTATGCCATGCTCAGCGTAATCCACAGCATGTGGAAGCCTATAGAGCACCGGCTTAAGGATTACATCTCCATACCTAAGCCCAACGGCTACCAGAGCCTCCACACTGCAGTCTATGCCGAGGAGGGTCGTATTGTGGAGGTTCAGATCAGAACCTATGCCATGCACATTGCGGCAGAATATGGAATCGCCGCCCACTGGCTCTATAAGTCAGGCAAGGTGGCAGGAAATTTCAAGCCCAGGGAGATAGCCCTCATCAACAGGCTCAAGAACTGGAACCGCTTCAACGTAGACAACTCAAGATTCCTGGATGAGCTCAAGGAAGATATATTAAGGGACATCATATTTGTATTCACCCCGGCAGGAGAGGTTATAGAACTTCCTACCGGCTCCACAGCACTGGACTTTGCATACCACATCCACTCCGAGGTGGGAAACCACTGCATGGCTGCAAAGGCAGACGGAAACATCATCCCTCTGGACAAGGAGCTGCACAACTCCCAGGTGATAGAGATAATAACAAACGCCAGCGCTCATCCGCACCTCCACTGGCTCCGGGAAGTAAAGACTGCAAGGGCCCGCTCACGTATAAGGGCATGGCTCAACAAGAACAGGCACCTCCATATAGGACGGAATGTCATTGTTGTTGACAAGGAGCCTGCACCTTCCTCAGCCCCTGCCCCTGCAGCCCAGAAGAAGCTACCTACAGTGACACTGCCGGATGACATAAAGAACATGGTCCGGGAAGTTATAGACAAGGACCGGGTGACACTGAAGGTGGGCGGTGAGAAGAACATGATGATATCCATGGCCAAGTGCTGCAATCCGGCAGTGGGCGACGATATTGTAGGCTATGTGTCGGTGGGACGTGGTATAATTGTGCACAGGAAGGACTGCCCGAATTTAAAGAACATAAAAGAGATAAACTTACGGATGGTGAATGTGGAATGGGCCACAGTGTCATCCAAGTACGTGAAGCGGTATAAGTTTACGGCACGCCCCACCCAGGACCTGTTCGCCGAAGTGGAGAATGCTATAAAGAAGTACCGGGGTCACATAATAGATGGTCAGCTCCAGGATTCTGGTTCTGATAAGATAGATGGGTTTATGACAATAGAAATTGACCGGAAGGAGGATCTGAAGAAAGCTCTCAAGAGCATCAGGACCATCCCTTCCATATTGAGCATAGGAGGATATGATGAAATATGATTGTCTGGTGATTGGTGCAGGTCTTTCCGGCTGCACTGCAGCGCGGCTTTTGGCAGAGTCTGGTAAAAAAGTGCTGGTCATAGAGAAGGGACGGAATATTGCAGGAAACTGCCACGACTACCTTTCTGATGCAGGAATCACAGTCCATACCCACGGACCACATATCTTCCACACAGTCCACAAAGAGGTATGGGACTTCCTTTCCCGGTTCACCAAGTTCAGGCTGTTCCAACACCGGGTGCTCAGCTATGTCCATGGTATGACAGTTCCCTTCCCTATCAACAGAGATACCCTGAACATGGTGTTCGGTGAAAATATCACCACCCATGATGTAAAGGACTTCCTGGCACAGGAGGTCAAGAACTCTGACTTCAATGTGCCTGCCGAAAATTTCCAGGATGCAGTGGTATGTCAGGTAGGAGAGAGGCTCTACGAGCTTTTCTTCAAGAACTACACCATAAAGCAGTGGGAACGGGACCCCAAGGAGCTTTCAGCTGATGTGGCAGCCCGGATTCCGGTGCGCTCAAACCGGGACAACCGCTACTTTGCCGACAAATACCAGGGCATGCCTATAGGCGGCTATACAAAGATGGCAGAGAAGATGCTGGATCACCCCGACATCACCCTTATGACAGGCTGCGACTATTTCCAGATAAAGGAAGACTTAAGCTCCCTGTTTGATCCGGAGAATGGAATCACAGTTTACACAGGAGCCCTGGACCAGTTCTTTGAATACAAGTATGGCAACCTGGAGTACCGTTCCGTTGATATCCAGTTCAAGACCATCGACAAGGAGTTCTATCAGGAGGCTCCGGTGGTCAACTATCCTAACGACTACGACTTCACCAGGATAACAGAGTTCAAGCACATGACCGGCGAGAAATCGGACAAGACTGTGATATGCATGGAATACCCGAAGCAGAAAGGGCATCCCTATTACGTGGTCATGACCAAGGAGAATATGGAGAAGCGGGCCAAGTACATGGAAGAGGTGAAAGCTCTTGAGGCGACAGGAAAGTTCATCTTTACAGGACGCCTTGCAGAATATAAATATTACAACATGGACCAGGCAGTCAAATCTGCCATGGATAAAATCAGAGGAATTTTATGAGAAAGCTGATTTTCATATTGCTGGCCCTGCTGGTGGTGCTGCCTCTGGAAGCCCAGACCACCAAGAACCTTGTGTATGACGACCCTATCTACACCTTTCTGGACAAATGCTATTCCAAGGGCTGGATCTACAATCTGCCGGATGTGAAGCCCTATACAGAAAAGCGGGCTATGGGGTACCTCAACGAGGTGCGGGCTCTTTATATGGAGCATCCCGAGAAATTCACAGAACGGGAGGTTCAGGAGCTGGAGCACTATATGAAGCGGCTTCAGGGAGACAAGTTCAACCTGTTCCATCATCAGGCCGGAAAGTTCGGTGCCGATGCCAATCTGGCGCCCCATATCGGAGTGAATACAAATGTTGCAAAGATGAAAGACACCTCTGCAAATCTGGGAAGTGAATTCATGCTGGATCTCTACCTTGGAGACAACGTATTCCTGGGGCTCAGGTCAGACATCTACGGAGTTCTGGACACCTGGGAGAACTTCCCATGCAGACAGTACAACTACCCGCATTACCCGGACTTCAATATGTACACATACAATCTGGACACAGGAGACAAAGGGTTCAACCATGATGCAATCCACAGCCTGGGAGATACCGAATTCTCCATCCGCATGGATCAGGTGAGCCAGGTATCTGTGAACGTAGGACCTTCCCACATCTCTGTAGGCCGGAACTCCCTTAACTGGGGTCCTGGAGAGCTGGCATCCCTTTCTCTTTCCAGAACATCCAAGCCCTATGACTATATATTCTACGACATTCCTATAGGGAAAAAGATGTACTACAGCTGGATGACAGGCTTCATCAGAGACAACGAGGCCTGGGGTGCCACCGAGGATCAGGACAAGCTGATCTCTTCCCACAGATTTGAATATCAGCCCTGGAGCTGGTTCAAGTTCTCAATCTACGAGACTGTAGTATACTCCCAGCGGTTTGCCCTGGCATATATCAATCCTTTCTCCCTTTATTACATAAGCGAGGTTTCCGGAGGCGACAAGGATAACAAGTTCGGAGGAATGGACTTTACCTTCCGGTTCTGGCAGATGAAGCTCTACTTCTCCCTCTTCCTGGATGACTGGGACTTCGATGAGGCTATGAACATAAACTATTTCCACAATATCGGAGCAGCAACTGTCGGATACAAAATCTATGATGTGCTGCCCAAGTTTGACCTGACCATGGAATACACATATCTTTCCCATTGGATGTATACCCACAAGCTTTTCTCGGGAGACAAGCGCAACAGCTATTCCCACTACGGATCAAACCTTGGTCACTTCCTGCCTCCTAACTCCCAGATGGCTTATATAGATGTGACCTACAACCAGACTCCCAACCTGGCATATGGCCTTTCTTTCTGGTTCATTGAACACGGATACGGAAACATCAACACCCATGCCCACGATCCTGGAATCGGCTGGGATATCGGCGGGGCATACTCGGACTGGGATGACAACTATAACTTCCTTGACCATGGCATAAGCGGCATTGTAAAAGAGCGGAACCTGGACTGGACACTTCATGGAGAATACAGAATCCCATATTATGGCATCAAGTTCTTCGGCTCATTGACAATAGATTACACCATGAATAAAGACAGCATAGAAGGAGAGGACAAATGGAGAGGAATCCTGGCGCTTGGCGCAAAATGGCAGGCCTACTGATATTATTAGCGCTCTGCATACTTCCCTGCGGTGCAGAGACCAGCAACAGGCAGCGGATCATAGCTCTGGACAGCGAAGTCTATCAGGATATAGATGCCCTCTATATGATGAACGGCTTTGCACCCCCTTCCTATGCCCGTCCCTGGAGCGAGGATGAGATAGATCATATACTCTCCAAGCTGCAGCCTGAGAAGCTTACAGGTCCGGCAAAGCTGGCTTACGAGAATATCCAGAAGAAGCTTTCCAAGAAACTCCTCTTCGGCAAGGAGGAGAAAGCCTTTGCCTCCATAAGCGGCACAGTCAATCTTGAGGGTTTCTTCAAGACCAATGATGACCGCAAGGAATGGGTCCATGGCTACGAGGAGCGGCTGCCTCTCTTTGATATTCCCTTTGAGTTCTGGCTCTGGGATCACATGTATATAGATGTGGATCTTTCCATAAGAGAGGCTCATGATGTCCTCTATGACAGCGATTATGACTATTCTAACATCCCGGAGAACATCAAGTATATAGACCCGAGTATCCCTTACCGCGCTTTCATGTCCGTGGGAGGGCGCAACTGGAATGTGCAGATGGGCCGCGACAAGATAAGCTGGGGAAACGGCGAGACCGGCAACATGGTTCTTTCCGACTGGGCCGACTGGTATAACTTTATAAAGTTCACCACCTACTGGAAGGTTCTGAAATTCTCTTTCGTCTATGCAGGCCTTGAATCATATCTCACCCCGGAAGAGAAAGAGTTTGATAAAAGAGAGCAGGGGGATGGACTTGTGCAGGGCAACTACGAGAACTTCCGTGAACGGTATAAGGCTTTCCTTGCCCACCGCCTTGAGGCCCGCATAACTGACAAGTTCACCATGGCTGCCACCGAGGGAATCATATTCGGAAACAAATATCCTGAGTTCGGCAACATGAACCCTGTATCCATTTTCCACAGTGTCTTTGCTCCGGAATACAGCAACGTGATCTTCTCCTTAGAGGCAGATTATGCAATTTTCCGCGGCTTTGACCTCTATGCCCAGGTAGCCATGGACGAGATGAAGCTCTCCATAGAGAACAGTGAATCTGCCCGTCCTACAGCCCTTGGATACATGCTTGGTACCAGATATCTTTTCCCTGCTGGCGACGGCATTGTAAAACTGACCTTGGAAGGTGCCTACACCGATCCTTACTTATATAACAGATGGCATCCACTTACCCGCTTCACTGTACGGCGCCGTTACTGGTCCTATCTTGATGACGGCTACCTGTATCTGGACAAAGCCACTGGATACCGCTACGGCCCTGATGCTGTAGTAGGTTACCTTGCCGGCGAATACCGCATTCCTTCCGACCTGATGCTCAAGGCTGACATAACATTGAAATACCTTGGGGAGAAGAATACATCCCTGTCAGAGATAACTTCTTACCATACTGATAAGAAGACTACCCCCACTGGAACTGTGGAGCGGGAGCTGGACATAGGTCTGCACGCAGACAAAGTCCTGAGCAGGCATTTCAGCGTGGGCGGCGATATGTACTACGTCAACATTGACAACTTCGGGAATGTATCTGGCGAAACTATCAACGACTTCGAGTTCGCCCTCCACTTCAGCTACAAATTCTGAACAAAAAAAAGGCGGTGCCCGGAAGCACCGCCTTTTTTGGTTGTCAGCAGGAGTGATCAATCACTCAAGGACAACCAGCAGGTCATCCTTCTCGATAGCCTCTCCGACATCGTAAAGAACCTCTTTAACCTTGCCGTCGATAGGAGCCTTGATATTGGTCTCCATCTTCATAGCCTCGGTTACGATGACTACATCGCCAGCCTTAACATCCTCGCCTGGTTTAGCAACAATCTTGAAGATCTTGCCAGGCATTGGAGCACCGATCTGGTGCTTGTTGAACTTGTCAGCCTTCACTCTCTCCTTGACTGTGGTCTGTGCTGAGTTATCCCGTACAGATACAGTTCTCTGGAGTCCGTTGAGCTCGAAGTATACAGTTCTTGTTCCATCGGAGCGGAGGCTTCCAACAGAGATAAGCTTTATGATAAGTGTCTTTCCCTCGTCCAGACATACAGTGATCTCCTGACCGGGCTCAAGACCGTACAGGAATACCGGTGTAGGAAGCAGGGAGACATCGAAGCAGGCCTTCCTGTGCTTGATGTAGTCCATGTATACATGTGGATACATTACATAGGACATAAGCTGCTGGTCGTCAATCGGCCGCTCAATAGCATCCTCAACTGTCTTCTTGGTTGCATCCAGGTCAATAGGCTCCAGAAGTTCGCCTGGGCGGCAGTCGATAGGCTCCTCGCCCTTAAGGATTGCCTTCTGTACATCCTTCGGGAATCCCTGGTATGGCTGTCCCACCATTCCCTTCATAAAGTCGATTACAGACTGTGGGAATGTAAGCTCGTCAGCCTTTGCAATAACGTCCTTGGTGGTCAGATTGTTCTGAACCAGGAACATTGCCATATCTGCGACAATCTTGGAGGATGGTGTAACCTTGATGACATCGCCGAACAGATCGTTGACATCATGGTACATCTTCTTGCACTCTTCCCACTTGTCAATCAGGCCGAGACCTGCAACCTGCGGCTTGAAGTTGGAGTACTGTCCGCCAGGAATCTCGTTGTAGTAAACTTCGGCTGTACCTGTCTTAAGGTCACTCTCGAATCCGGAGTAGTATGTGCGGACAACTTCCCAGTAGTTAGCCAGTGGGTTGAGTCCGTTGATATCGATACCGGTGTCTCTCTCCTGACCTGCAAGAGCAGCTACAACTGCGTTCAAGCTTGGCTGTGATGTTACGCCGGAAACAGCAGAGATTGCTGTGTCTACAATATCTACGCCAGCATCTGCAGCCCTGAGCAGTGTTGCAACTCCGTTTCCAGATGTATCGTGTGTATGCAGCTGGATAGGAATACCGATCTCTTCCTTGAGTGTCTTGATAAGCTTTGTTGCGGCATAAGGTTTGATAAGACCAGCCATATCCTTGATACCCAGGATGTGGGTTCCCATTCTCTCCAGCTCTTTTGCGACGCTTACATAGTACTTAAGGCCATATTTATCCCTCTTTGGATCGTCGATATCACCGGTGTAGCACATGGTTGCCTCGCAGAGCTTTCCAGTCTTGAGGACTGCATCCACAGGAACTGAAAGACCCTTTGTGTTGTTGAGACAGTCGAATACTCTGAACAGGTCGATTCC
>CADAEX010000029.1 GCA_902787125.1 uncultured Spirochaetaceae bacterium | reverse complement strand
GTATCAAGTAAAGATTTGATTATCTGTTCCATAAAAACCGCCTTTTATTTTTAGCTATTACTTATATTATCGACAAAATAGACAAACTGATTAGTATGTCAAATAAAGTAGACAAAAACTGTAAATAAAACTTGACAATCGGGATGAGGGGTGTTAGACTAAAAGCATGAATGAGACAATACGCAAGCTTCGTGAACAGCACAATTATTCCCAGACTTATCTTGCTTTAGTCCTCAAGGTTTCCCGCCAGATGTACATCAAGTATGAGAATGGGGAAGTGGAGCCACCGGTACATGTTGTCAGAGCTCTCTGCAAACTGTATGATGTCTCTTATGATATGATTATTGATGGCAAGCTTGAAGAGCAAGTCGCACCCAATATGGTGGCAGATCCAGCCCCGGCTTATTGTGCCAAAGATGAAGGATCCGCCTGCTGTTATCCCATTTCTTTTGACGGATATAAGGAGGATTCCCTTTATGAGAAGATTCAAAGGCTTTCCAAGGACAGCTTTAAGATTCTTGTCTCCTTTGTAAATTTTTTATTACTGGAAGAGAAAGATAAGCCTCCTACAATAATTCCGCCCAAAATAAAGTCTAAGAAAGCATTCTTTGATTTGGCGGGAAAGATTGATATTGATGCTGATGCAGTGATGGAACTGCGGGAGATAAGTAAAATATGATACTTGCCGATTCCTGTGTTATCATTGACTATCTGCGCAATCCTAGCTGATGCAGTGATGGAACTGCGGGAGATAAGTAAAATATGATACTTGCCGATTCCTGTGTTATCATTGACTATCTGCGCAATCCTACCCCAGAAGCCAAGAAAATCTTCAGCCGGAATGAGATTGCCATTTGTGGAGTGGTGAAGGCGGAGGTCCTGAGAGGAGCCCCGTCGTCCTCGCAGTTTTTAAAACTGGATAAAGCTTTGGAGTGTTTTGATAATATTACCTTTGAGGAAGAGTACTGGGTCGATCTGGCTCAAATGCTTAATAATCTGAAATCACAAGGTGTTGCAGTGCCGTTCCAGGATGCGATGATTGCTCTGCTTGCTATAAAATCGGGGGCTTTGCTCTGGACAGCAGACAAGCATTTTCAGCTGATAAAGTCTGTTTATCCAAGTCTTACCCTTTTCAAAGAGTAATTGTACTGCTGAAAAAATAATTGATTTTTCCCAGGTTTTTCTTGTAGAATAAGGTTGTAATCAAGTTGTAACAAAGGAGAAAAAAATGGCTTTAATCACATTGTCAAGAGAAGAGGGAAGCCTTAGCAAGCAGATCGGTCTTGCATTGAAGGAAAAGTTGGGTTATGAATTCATCAGCGGAAAGACTATAAACAGTGAATTCCCGGAAATGTTCGATATAAGCAGGAGCCAGGTGGAGAAGTTTGACGAGAAGGCACCTGGATTGCTGGCAAGATTAACCAATTCATATGAAAAATATAATAATTTGTTTAAGTTCTATATCTTTGAGAAGCTTCTGAAAAATCCGGACTGCATAGTGATGGGCCGCTGCGGAACTTTCTTCCTGAAGGATGTTCCCGGACTGCTGAGACTTAGGACTGTAAGCTCCGAGGATGTCAAGATTAAGCGTCTTATGGACAGATATAGTGTGGATGAGCGTGCCGCTAAAAAGATGGTGGCTCATAAGGAGCTGGAGAGAACCGAGCAGGCAAAGTACCTGTACAATGCCACATGGGGAAAGCCGAGCAACTACGATATCTCCATCAATACCGACAAGCTCTCTGTGGATTCCATCTGCGCCATGGTTAAAGGTCTTGTGGCAGAGCTTGATAAGGATGATTACAGGGCAGCCCAGGAGAAGAAGCTCAAGGAGCTGCTGATTTCCCAGAAAGCTGTCAATACAGTACTGTATGAGGAAAAGATTGATGTCAACTTCCTTGAGGTGAAGATTGAGGAAGGCAAGGCAGTGATTCTCGGCTCTACAGGTAAAGAAGCTGAGATCATCAAAGTAGGAGAGATTGTTAAGAAGATCACCGGTGTTGAGATTGAGAACAAACTTTCCCTGGAGAACTTCACCATGTCCTACGATATGGGTATGGAATTCCTCAAGAAATAGTATTTGACGGGCTGAACCAGTGCACTTATTGACTATAATTATTTAAGATTATATTGTTATAGCACTATGGCAGACGAAAAATTAAGTACTATCAGACACTCCGCATCCCACGTTATGGCAGCTGCAGTATTGCAGATGTTCCCGGATGCCAAGATTGCAATCGGACCATCCATCGAGAATGGTTTTTATTATGACTTTGACCTCCCGCGCCCTCTCAAGATGGACGATTTCCCGGAAATCGAAGAGAGGATGAGGGATATCATCAACAAGAAAGAGGACTTTATCCGCAAGGAAGTAAGCCGTGCCGAGGCTCTTGAGCTTTTCAAGGACCAGCCTTACAAGACCGAGCTTATCAACGACCTTCCTGAGAACGAGGTCATCTCCATCTACACAGTGGACAAGTTCACCGACCTTTGCCGGGGACCCCATGTGGAGAACACAAAGATGATCAACCCCCAGGCCATCAAGCTGCTCTCTATCGCAGGAGCCTACTGGAGAGGGGACGAGAAGCGCCCTATGCTCCAGAGAATCTATGCTACTGCATTCACAAATCCTAAGGACCTGCGCCTCTATCTCCAGCATCTGGAGGAGCTTGCAAAGCGGGATCACCGGAAGATAGGCAAGGAGCTTGACCTGTTCCATATTGACGACGAGAACCCGGGCCAGATCTTCTGGCATCCGAACGGATGGACTATTTACCGTGTCCTGGAAGACTATGTGCGGGCCAAGATCAAGGCTGACGGCTATGTTGAGGTAAGGACTCCGTTCTGTATGCCTCAGGGACTGTGGGAACGCTCCGGCCACTGGGCAAAATACAAGCAGAATATGTTCATCACCGAGAGCGAGAAGAGACTTTTCGCCCTTAAGCCTATGAACTGTCCGGGTCATGTGGAGATTTTCAAGCAGGGAATAAAGAGCTACCGTGACCTGCCTTTAAGAATGGCAGAGTTTGGAAGCTGTACCCGTAACGAACCCTCAGGAACACTCCACGGCTGTATGAGAGTCCGGGGCTTTGTCCAGGACGATGCCCATATCTTCTGCACAGAGGAGCAGATTCCATCCGAGGTTGCCAAGTTCTGCCATCTCCTGAAGGATATGTACAAGGACTTCGGTTTCACCGACGACAAGATCATAGTTAAATTCTCAACCCGCCCTGAGCTCAGAGTAGGCGATGATGCCACATGGGACAGAGCAGAGGGAGCATTGGCCGATGCCTGCAAGAAGGCTGGCCTTACCTACGAGATATCACCGGGGGAGGGTGCCTTCTACGGACCTAAGCTTGAGTTCACACTGGTTGATGCCCTTGGCCGCCAGTGGCAGTGCGGAACTATCCAGGTGGACTATCAGCTGCCCAGCGCAGAGCGCCTGAATGCAGAGTATATCGGCGAGGACAACGCAAAGCACCATCCGGTAATGCTGCACCGTGCAGTTCTGGGCTCTCTGGAGCGGTTCATCGGAATCCTCCTTGAGAACTTTGCAGGAGCTCTTCCTGTTTGGCTTGCACCTCATCAGGCAGTGGTTATTCCTGTTGCACCGGCTTTCAACGAGTATGCAGAGAAAGTGGCTGCAGAACTCAAGGCAGCTAAGATAAGAGCAGAAGTTGATGCCAGCGAGCAGAGAATGAATGCCAAGATCCGCAACGCCCAGGGTCAGAAGATCCCTTATATGTTCATCATCGGAGACAAGGAGGCTGCCGAAGGCAAGGCTTCCATCCGCCTGAGGACAGGGCAGCAGATGAACGGTCTTGCACTGGACGAGGCGATCAAGTTCGTTCTTGACAAGATTGCAACCAAGGCTGAGATATAAGACTTAACAGATGGTTATCATTTTACGGGACAACCCGGCTCAGAAACAGATAGACTCACTGGTCTCCTGGCTCAAGGAGAAGAACCTTGATGTCCACATTGTCAAAGGGGCAGAGCAGACTATCATAGGGCTTATAGGGGATACATCCAAGATAGACATGGACTCTATCAAGACCATGGACATTGTGGAGGATGTGAAGCGTATCCAGGAGCCTTATAAGAATGTGAACCGGAAGTTCCATCCTGATGATACCGTAGTTGAAATTGCCCCTGGAGTAAAGATCGGGGGCGGCAGCTTCCAGGTGATGGCAGGTCCATGCTCTGTGGAGGATATCTCTCAGGTCCTTTCCATAGCCCGTGCTGTAAAGGCTGCCGGTGCCGGTATCCTCAGGGGCGGCGCTTTCAAGCCCCGCACATCCCCATATGCATTCCAGGGGCTGGGGCCCAAGGGACTTGAGATTCTCAAGGAGGCCAAGAAAGAGACCGGAATGCCTATAGTGTCTGAAATCATGGATATCTCAAAGCTTCCTCTCTTCGAGGATGTGGATATAATCCAGGTGGGAGCCCGGAATATGCAGAACTACGAGCTTCTTAAGGAGCTTGGAAGGACTAGGAAGCCTATTCTCCTCAAGAGGGGGCTCTCCAGCACAATCCAGGAGCTTCTTATGAGCGCCGAGTACATAATGGTGGGGGGCAACAGCCAGATTATCCTGTGCGAGCGGGGAATCCGCACCTTCGAGACAGCCACCCGTAATACCCTGGATATATCGGCAGTGCCTGTCCTCAGGGAGCTTACCCATCTGCCTGTAATTGTGGATCCAAGTCACGGCACAGGAAATGCCCGCCTGGTCAAGCCTATGGCAATGGCGGCGGTTGCAGCCGGAGCAGACGGCCTTATGATCGAGGTTCACAACGACCCTGTCCATGCTCTTTGCGACGGTGCCCAGTCCCTGACTGTTGAGGCTTTCGGTGACCTTATGGCACAGGTGAATAAAATCCTTCCTTTCGCTTATAGAAGATGAATGTAATCTATGATATAAAGCGGGGCTTGTTGTCCCAAGCAGGAAAACTCTTGTCTGAACGGCTTAAAAGCCGCCGGGCTCTTCTTGTGTGCGATGACATAACCGCCAGCCTCTATGCCGATGTTGTGACCACATCCCTCAAGGCTTCCGGCTTTGATGTTGCATCCTTTGTCTTTCCTCATGGCGAGGCCAATAAGACCTGGAGCACTGCCGGCTCGATACTGGAGGCGGCTGCCGGGGCAAAGCTTACCCGGAGCGATTTCTTCATCTCCCTTGGAGGAGGAGTGTGCGGCGACATTACCGGATTTGCAGCCGCCGTCTACCTGCGGGGAGTGAAGTTTGTGCAGATTCCCACCACTCTGCTGGCGGCAGTGGATGCATCGGTAGGGGGTAAGACCGGGGTCGACCTGGGGGCCGGCAAGAACCTGGCGGGAGCTTTCCACCAGCCTGAATGTGTCCTGTTTGACCCGGATGTGATCGGAACACTGTCAAAGGAGCAGCTGGACGAGGGTAAGGCCGAGATAATAAAGCACGCGGTTCTTGCCGGAGGGAGGCTGTATGAAATTGCTTCCTGTGGGGCAATACTTGATGATATAGAGAAAGTGGTGGCCCTGAATGTGGAGATAAAACGGAAATATGTGGAGGCCGACCCCTGTGACACAGGCTGCCGCCAGCTTCTTAATTTCGGCCATACCATAGGCCACGCCATAGAGAAGTGCAGCAATTACACCATATCCCATGGTCGGGCAGTGGCAATGGGAATGGTAGCAGAAACTAAGGCTTTTATAAAACTTTACAATGAAAAATATGAAATTCTTGAGATAATTAAAAGTTTACTTGAAAAAAATAGTATAAAATTTGACATTCCATACACGGCCAGGGAGCTTGCCCAGGCAGCCATCCATGATAAAAAAATGGCAGATGGCAACCTGAATATCGTAGCTCCTCTGGAAATCGGGAACTGCCAGCTTAAGTCCATACCTATTTCCCGGTTGGAGGAATATATAGCCGCAGGAGTTTGATATGGAGATATGCGTAAGACCTCATAAGCTTTCCGGAACTCTGAAGGCACCGGACTCAAAGTCTGACATGTGCCGGAAGCTGCTGTGCAGCGCCCTGTGCAACAGGGGTATGGTGTTCCACATGGACACCACCTGCATAAGCGATGATGTGGAGGCAATGATCCAGTGCCTCCGGGCCCTGGGTACCACTATCACTATTCTTTCTGATACAGCCCTGGAGGTGGCGCCGGGAGCAAGGCATGAAAAAGTGCCCCATCTGGAGTGCCGGGAGAGTGCTACAGTGCTGCGGTTCATGCTGCCGGTGGCTGCCGCTCTCTATGGCAAGGCTTCCTTCAGTGGAATCGGTTCCCTCTCCCGGAGGCCTATACTCCCTATTCTTAAAGCTCTGGAGGCCCACGGGGTATATGCAGATGCAGACCGTCTTCCTCTTGAGTATTCAGGATTCCTCACTGCCGGGACATACAAGATGCCGGGGGATATAAGCTCCCAGTTCATATCAGGTCTTCTTCTGGCCATGCCTCTGCTGGACGATGAGAGCCATATCAAGCTTACCTCAAGGCTTGAGTCTGCCGCCTATGTGGATATGACAATCCAGACTATGGGGCAGTTCGGTGTCCTGGTGGAGCGTACCAAGGATGGTTTTACAGTCCCAGCAAACCAGAAATACAGGTCTCCTGAGGATCTGACTGCAGAACGGGACTGGTCCTCCTGTGCCTTCCTTTACCCTTTCGGGGCAGATTTCCAGGGACTTGATCCCAAGAGTCTCCAGCCGGACCGTGCTATTAAAAAATATGCAGAGATACTGGCTCCGGGGGCAAAGATAGATGAACTGTCCATAGATGTGTCACCCCATCCTGATCTGTTCCCTATACTGGCTGTTCTGGCTTGCCGTGTCAAAGGCAAGGTGGTGCTCTGCGGCGCCAAGCGGCTCAGGATAAAGGAGAGCGACAGGATTGTCTCTACAGCAGCACTTATAAACGGCCTTGGGGGCAAGGCGGTGGAGAAGGGGGACACCCTTGTCATAACCGGTACCGGCAGTCTGACCGGAGGGACTGTATCAAGCTTCAACGACCACAGGATTGCCATGGCCGCTGTGGCTGCCTCTTCCATCTGTACAGGCAATGTCCATATAACCGATGCCCAGGTGATAAAGAAGTCCTATCCAGGCTTCCTCTGGGATTTCAACGCATTAGGAGGAACCTACTATGTCCTTTGATATCGGCAGGAAAATACACCTGACCATATTCGGTCAGTCCCATTCCAAAGCCATAGGGGCAGTCATTGATGGTCTACCGGCCGGCTTCAGGATAGATATGAGAGCCCTTGATGCATTCATGGCCCGCCGCCGCCCTGGTCAGAAAGGGACCACAGCCCGCAGGGAGGCTGACAAGCCTGTGATTCTCTCTGGCCTGGTGGATGGAAAGACCTGCGGGTCACCTCTGGCTATGATGATAGAGAACAAAGATGCCAGGTCTAAGGACTATGAGCAGTTCCGCACTGTGCCAAGGCCTATGCATGCCGATTATCCAGCTTTTATAAAGTACGAGGGCTGCAACGATATTGCCGGCGGCGGGCACTTCTCCGGCCGTCTTACTGCACCCCTCTGCTTTGCAGGGGGTATATGCCTGCAGCTTCTTGGACAGCAGGGTGTGGCAATCAGGGCAAAGCTGGTTTCCGCCGGCGGTGTTTCAGGCAGAAAGATGAAGGATTGCATAGAAGCTGCCCAAGCTGCAGGGGATTCGGTGGGCGGCATTGTGGAATGCTGCATCACAGGTGTTCCGGCAGGAATTGGGGACAGTGGCTTTGACAGCCTTGAAAGCAATCTTTCCAAGGTTCTTTTCTCCATACCGGGAGTCAAGGGTGTTGAGTTCGGAGCCGGCTTTGCCGCTGCCGACATGAAGGGCAGCGTTCATAACGATGCCTGGTGCTTTGATGAGAATGGCACCATTGTGACAAAGACCAACAACCACGGCGGTATCCTGGGAGGCCTGAGCACCGGTATGCCTATAACATTCCGGGTTGCATTCAAGCCTACACCTTCCATTGCGCTGCCACAGGAGAGCGTGGATCTGGAGACTGGAGAAAGCACAGTGCTTGAGATAAAAGGGAGACACGATCCCTGCATAGCAGTCAGGGCTGTCCCCTGTGTGGAGGCTGCTGCCGCTCTGGTCCTCTGTGATTATATGCTATGATGTACGGACTTTTAGGCGCTCATTTAGGCCACAGCTATTCTCCTTTCATACACAGCCTTTTAGGCAGCACTCCATATGAGCTGGTGAGCCTTGAGGCTGATGAGCTTGGACAATTCCTCAAAAAAGGCGATTTCAAGGGACTCAATGTAACAATTCCTTATAAGAAGGCAGTTATACCGTATCTTGACCATATTGCACCCGAGGCTCAGTCCATAGGAGCAGTGAACACCATAGTCCGCCGCCCTGATGGGCTCTGGGGCTATAATACCGATTACAACGGGTTTCTCTATGCTGCTGAGCATGCAGGAATAAGCTTCAGGGGGAAGAAGGTGCTGGTGCTGGGAAGCGGCGGTGCCTCGGCTGCGGTGCAGAAGGCTGCGGCAGGAGCCGGGGCGGCGGAGGTGCTGGTGGTTTCCCGCACCGGGGCTTTGAATTATGAGAATGTTTATGATGTGCCGGGTGCGGAGATTATAGTCAACGCCACCCCGGTGGGGATGTATCCCCACAACCGGGGAAAGCTTCTGGAGCTTTCCCGGTTCAGCTCCTGCCGCGGGGTTATAGACCTGATCTACAACCCCCTTATGACGCCGCTCCTCCTGGATGCCCGGGAGTTGGGTATCCCGTTCTCCAACGGTCTCTCCATGCTGGTTGCCCAGGCAAAGTATGCCTCGGATCTGTTCCAGGGCATCCAGAGGCCGGACAGCATCATAGACGAGATCCTGGAAAAGACAATGGAGAAGGTGAGAAACATCGTGCTTATCGGTATGCCAGGCTGCGGCAAGAGCACTATTGGAAAGAAGATGGCGGCCGAGACAGGCAAGAAGTTTGTAGATACTGATGCCCTTGTGGAGGAAAAGGCTGGCAGGAGCATCCCTGATATCTTTAAGGATGAGGGGGAGGCTGCCTTCCGGGCTTTGGAAGCTGAGGTCATTGCTGATGTGTGCAAAGAGAATGGACAGGTTGTAGCCACCGGCGGCGGCAGCGTCCTGAACCTTGAAAATGTGCGGAATATGAGGCAGAATGGTACTGTGATATTCATAAAGAGGGATATCAGTAAACTGCCGGTGGAAGGGAGGCCTCTGTCCAAGTCCCATGACCTTGGAGAGATGTATAAGGAGAGGCTTCCCTTCTATGAGGCTGCCGCCGATTCTGTAATGGAGAATATATGAAAAAGATTCTTGTGATAAACGGACCTAACCTCAATATGCTGGGAATAAGGGAGCCTGAGATTTACGGCCATACCACCTATGCAGAACTGGAGGATGATATCCGGCAGTGGGCTGCTGAGCTGGGTGTCGAGGTCAGACTGTTCCAGAGCAATCACGAGGGAGCTATCATAGACGAAATTCAGGCAGCCTATGGAAAATTCGACGGCATAGTTGTCAATCCGGCAGGTTATACCCATACCAGCGTGGCTATCCCAGATGCGGTCAAGGCAGTGGGTATACCCGCTGTAGAGGTTCATATCTCTGATATAGATACGAGAGAGGATTTCCGCAAGGTCTCCTATATCCGTCCGGTATGCATTGCAACAGTGCAGGGGCTGGGAACAGAAGGGTATAAAAAAGCCCTGGAGATAATCGCAGGGCTTTAAAACAGTAAAGGTTGACTGTCACATGTTGCCAGTTGCTCTCTGCCAGTCAAAATAAGCACACAAATAGCTGTATACAGCATTAAGATGGTTAAGCTCTGCGCTTTCCAGGTTGAGCCGGGTATCCCTGAGCTCCAGCTGTGTCATGACACCGTTGTCAAAGGAGACCTGAGCAATATCGTAGGCTTCCTGGGCAGTGCCTATTGTTGATTCGGCAGTAGCTATGTTCTCAAACTCCCGCTGGAGTGTCAGGTAGATCTGGCGAAGTTCCACAATAATGTTTTCCCGCTTCTGCTGCAGCTTGATCTCGGTCTGCTCAGACTCGATCTTGACCTGATGATCTTTTGCAGAGAGGGCACCGCCTGTGAAGATAGGCAGTTCCAGCTTAAGTCCCACCTTGAATATCTGTACATAATCGTCATTATGGAAAGCCTTGCTCAGCTTGTCATCGGAGTTGCTGTAACCGTAGGCCGCATCCAGGGAAAGGGTAGGATAATGGCCGGCCCTTGTAGCCTTGACATTCAGGTCACGCAGTGATTTCTCCCTCAGGAGGGCCAGATAGTCAGACCGCTCCTCAAGCACATCCTGCATTGAAAGATTCTCAGGAATATCAGGGTAGACGGTGAAGTCGCCGATTACAGAGACCTCCTCATCCTCCGGGATTCCGGCCAGATGCTTGAAGTTGATGAGACAGAGCTCAAGGTTCATCTTGGCATTGGTGGTCTGCGGTATTGTCTTTTTATAGTCCACTTCAGAATTAAGGTATGCCACATTGGATACGACTCCGGCATTATACTTCTGCTTCATAAGCTGATAATGGTCGTAGGAGCGCTCCTCGGTCTGCTTGCGGATATCATAGAGCTTCTCCAGCAGATAGCACTGGAAGAACACCTTCTTTGCCGCAGTGATTATGGCATCGCTCTGGGCATCGTAGACAGACTGTGACATCTGCTTGTATTCCTTGCTGGCCTTGATGGCATTGAACACGTTCATGTTGAAAAGCTGCTGGGAAAGACCTAAGCCGAAGCTGAAGTCGTAGTCCTTGTTCACATCCACATCCTTGTAGATAAGAGGCCCGCCTCCCGCCTGGGAAGCAACAGCCACAGACTGCTCAACATCTATGAAGTTGCGGTAGAGGGAGCTGGAAAGTCCTATGGTGGGCAATGCCTGGCTCCGGGCCAGCTTCTCCTGTTCTCCAGCGCTCTTGAGTGTCGATGCCGCCAGCATCAGGTCCTTGTTGTTCTCTTTGACCAGGCTGATGTACTCATCCATGGAATATGGCTTTGAGAAGGCTGGCACAGCAGCACATAATTTTCTTCCTGCAAAGAGGAACTGGGATGCCGGTGTCATGAAGAGGGTAAGGATAGTGGAGGTGATAAGACCGCCTACGCTGACCAGACCCATAGGCTGCCGCATCTCTGCTCCCTGGGTACCGAGACCCAGTGCCATAGGTAAAAGACCAAGTATTGTTGCCACGTTGGACATTATGATAGCCTTGAGCTTTTCCGGACAGGCTATGATAAGGGCTTCCTGCATGGATTTGCCTTCCCGCCTCAGCTGGTTGGCATAGTCCAGGATAAGGATGGCGTTGTTTACAACCATACCTACCAGCATGACTATGGACATCATTCCGACGAAGTTCATGGCTTTCCCCGTCAGGAGGTATACAGCCACGACTCCGATAAGGGCCAGAGGTACAGTGAACAGGATGAGCACCGGCTGCCACAGGTTCTCAAGGATTGCGGCCAGAAGCATGTAGGTAAGGACGATAGCGATGACAAAGACAAAGAGCATCTGCTTTATTGTCTTGCCCATCTCCTTTGAGTTACCGGCCTGCTCGTAGCTGTATCCGAAGGGGAAGTCAAGCTTGCCTGTGATGGCTGCTATGGCATTGGTGATGTCGCTCTGGGCATAGCCATCTG
The DNA here is from genome assembly GCA_902787125.1 of uncultured Spirochaetaceae bacterium. GTDB lineage: Bacteria > Spirochaetota > Spirochaetia > CADAEX01 > CADAEX01 > CADAEX01. The sequence goes on along the minus strand of CADAEX010000029.1, from coordinate 2,399 downwards.
CCACATCTCCGGTGAACTCGATTACAGTTTCCCTGTCGTTTCTTAAGATCTTGCTGAATCCTGTGGTGTACTGGATGTCTGCGAAGTGGGAAAGGGGGAATACTCCTTCTTTCGTTGCCACAGGGATATTTCCCACATCCTCATAGCTTTTTATTGTGTCGTCGGTGAGGAATACCTTGATATCATACTCCTCCCCCTGATCCTTGAACTTGGTGGATGACATTCCCTCAAGGGATGTACGGAGTGTCACCGCAATCTCCTGCACACTGGTTCCTGCATCTGCAATTTTCTTGAGATCAGGATATACAGAGATCTGAGGCACACCTCCCCGGCTTGAGGAGTTCAGGTTCACAAGACCCGGGATTTTCTCAAGCTCAGGGTAGATCTGGTCCTGGAATTCCTGGAGAACATCCATGTCAGGTCCCTTCAGATAGAAGTCGATAGCGCTCTGGCTCATTCCCATCTTGGAGCTTGATACAGCTCTTAGTGTCGCGCCAGGCATGTCTGAAAGGTCTTTGATTATCATGTTTGCCAGCTGGATAGAGTTGTATTTACGGGTTGCCTTAGGGGTCAGGGTCATGGTTATCTTGGCCAGGTTGACACCTGTGTCCATGTCGTCCAGCTTTCCTACAGTGGTTGAACCATGCTCGATCATGTCGGCATATTTGACCATCCGCTCCTCAACCTCCTGGGCAAACTTATAGGTCTCGCTCAGGTCAAAGCCTTTGGCCAGCTCTATCTCTATATCAACCTGCCCCTGGTCCATGGCAGGCATGAATTCGAAAGGTATATATTTGAACAGTGACATTGAGAAAAGGAATATTCCTACGATGATGACAACTACAATCAGGCTGCGGAGCTTTGTCTTGAGGATGAACTGCACCAGCTTCCTGTAGCCTTTCTCCCAGGCCTTGAACACAGCCTCAAACTTGTCTCCGATAGGGTGCTTCCTGGTGTCGTGCTCAGGAAGGACATAGGCTGCCATCATAGGAGTAAGTGTGAATGCGATGAAAATGGAGAACAGTGTTGCGAATACTACAGCCAGGGCAAACTCCATAAGCATCTGTCCTACCAGCCCTGACATTGTTCCCAGTGGAAGGAATACTGCCACGTTGGTCAGTGTTGAGGCAACGACTGCTACAACAACTTCATCAGTACCGGTCTGGGCTGCGGAACGGCCTCCCTCGCCCCGGTTCTTGTGGGCAAATATATTTTCAAGGATTACTACAGAGTTCATTACCAGGACGCCGACAGCGGTGGAGATTCCCATAAGCGACATTACGTTGAGGGAGAATCCCATGCCCTTGAGTGCTATGAAGGTCGGCAGGATTGAGAGCGGCATAGTCACCGCTACAATTATGGTGCTCCGGAAGGAGTGGAGGAAGAACAGCAGGATTATGGCTGTGAATGCAATACCCATGAGGATGTTGGACATGGTGTCGTCTACTGTGTTCTGGGTTACAGATGCAGTCTCGGTCACTACATAGAGGTCCACACCGTCAGGAAGCTCAGGTCGCAGCTCTGTGATTCTCTCCTGAATCTGCCGTTCAATCTCTACAGCGTTTCCATCGGAGGTCTTGGAGATCTCAAGGAGTACAGCCAGGTCGTTCCGGATATGGTTGTTATAATCGAAGTAGATGGTCCGCTCCCGGGCTCTTTCGCTTGAGTCTGTGATTGTGGCGATCTCCTTCAGTTTCCTTGCTCCCTTTCCGGTGGGGACCTCCAGCTCTCCTATGGCATCAAGGCCCTTGAACTCTCCGTCAAACTTTACGGAGAACTCCTGGCCTTCCTTCTGGAAGTAGCCGGCCGGCAGGTTGAGGTTGGAGGCTGCCAGCACCTGGTTTATGGCCACCAGAGAGATCTGGTTCTGGAAAACTACCTGTCTGTCCAGCTCCACATGAATCTCACGTTCCTGTCCACCGGAGATACTGGTCTCGCCGACACCAGGAACCTGGGAGAATATGTTCTTCACTTTCTTATCTGCCAGGTCATAGAGCTCTGACATTGTTATCTTTGAGCTGTCGCCTGCCAGCATGATCTTGAGGATAGGCAGCTCGTTTATGTTTATCTTCTGGAAGATAGGGTCGTCTGCATCATCAGGAAGATCGTTTGATATGTTGTTCACCTTCTGGGTTACATCCTGCACTGCGGTGTCCACATCCACATCCATGGTGAACTTGAGCAGTACCAGAGATACGTTCTCAAGGGAGTAGGAGGTTATTGTGTCCAGTCCGCTTATCATTGAGACTGCATCCTCTATCTTCTTAGAAATCTGGGACTCGATGAGGTCAGGGGAGGCACCTGCGTAGGTGGTCTGTACCAATACATATGGGATATCTATGGAAGGGGTGATGTTGAGAGGCATCCCTATATAAGCCAGCACACCGAATATGATCATG
>CADAEX010000028.1 GCA_902787125.1 uncultured Spirochaetaceae bacterium | reverse complement strand
GCAGGCAGCAGGTGCTGCAGATTGCCAGGGTGAAGCCTGCGTTGAATCAGTGCGTAAGAAAGTGCTGCTTGTAGGTCCCAAGGATCCACTCCCTGAGGGGATTCTGACCGGTGCGGCAATATATGACATAGAGGATTTCAAGGCAGAGCGGAATGTGCTCAAGTATGACCAGGTCATCATTACCAAGATTTCCCTGGCCCAGCTTTCCGATGCTGCGACCGGCAGGACAGGTGACCCTGTTGCAAATGCAATAATCTATGCCCTTCTTGAGGGTGTGGATGTGCTTATGACAGGCTGTGCACTGTGCTACCGCAAGTTTGCAGGAAAAGGGAGCAGTGCATTCTACAATATGTACGAGCAGTATGCAAAGAAGCTCCAGATCTACGGCGTAAAGCTTCTGGACAGCAACCTGCAGCTCAAGGTTCAGGAGGCAGTTCCTCCAAAGTATCCTTCAAAGCCTGCGATTGCCCACATGCCGGTGCTTCCTCCAAAGGACAGCCGGCTTGTGACAGAGTCCGATGCCCTTAAGCTTGCAGCCGATGCAAAGGATCAGGTGACACTTCCGGCAGGTTCAATTCTTACTCCGCTGGCCAAGGATGTGTTTACCCGGGCTAAGCTCAAGGTGGTTCTGGAATGAAGATCTGCAGAGTGATCGGCCATGTGTGGGCCACAAAGAAGGAAGAGCGCCTGGAGGGCCTCAAGCTCATGGTAGTCCAGGAGGACGAGCCTGGAAAGAGCAAGAAAGAGGTCTTTGTGGCAGCAGATACAGTGTGCGCTGGAATCGGCGACCAGATCATAGTGGTCTCCGGCTCTACAGCCCGCAAGGTGTTTGGACGGGACGATATGCCTGTTGATGAGGCTATTGTCGCAATTATTGATAATCTTGAGATTGGACAGGAAGCTAAATGAGCCTGAAGGATAAAGTGAGAGATGCAGGTGTCGCCGGATGCGGCGGTGCCGGATTCCCGACTGCGGTAAAACTGGGCGGTACCTATGAATATCTCATAGTGAACGGTGTTGAATGTGAGCCTCTTCTCCGCACCGACCGCTATATCATGCGTACCTTTGCAGACCGTGTGGTCTCTGCCGTGAGTGCTGTGCAGAAGGAGCTGGCTATTCCCAATGCAGTCATTGCTCTTAAGCACAACTATACCGAGGAGATCGAAAGTCTTGAGAAAGCCATAAAGGCAGCAGGGGCATCTGTCAAAATCCATCAGCTTGAAAGCTTCTATCCCGCAGGGGACGAGCAGACCCTGGTCTACGAGGTCACCGGCCGCATAGTGCCGCCAGGTGGCATCCCGGGCAAAGTAGGTGCTGTTGTGGACAATGTGGGAACCATGCTGGCAATACAGGATGCCCTTGAGGATATCCCATTCACACATAAATATCTGACAGTGAACGGCGATGTGGCAAAGCCGGCTGTCCTCAGGGTGCCGGTGGGAACCAGCTTTAAAAAATGCCTGGAACTGGCCGGCGGCACACTTTACGACAAGTTCGTGCTGGTATCAGGCGGCCCGGCTATGGGACGCATCATAAAGCAGGAGAACCTGGACAGGGAGTTTGTGACCAAGACCACATCCGGTATTCTGGTACTGCCGGCCGACGGCTACCATGCCGGGTACCAGGATATGAATCCGATGCATATGCTCAGCCGGGCAAGGTCGGCCTGCATCCAGTGCTCCTTCTGTACCCAGCTGTGCCCCCGGGCGCTTCTGGGTCATCCCCTCCATCCTCATAAGATCATGCGCCGCATGGCGGTGTCCGCCGATATCAACTCAGTTCTGGATGACCCAGAAATACAGGCGGCACAGCTGTGCTGCGAGTGCGGCGTCTGCGAGATCTACGCCTGCCCCATGGGGCTCCAGCCCCGGCGGATCAACGGCCTGATCAAGCGGGAAATGGCTGCGCAGAAGCTTAAATACAACGCCGGTGACATAGAACTGGCGGCAAATGCAGAGAGGGAGAACCGGAAGGCTCCTTCCAAGAAGCTGGCAGGCCGAATGGGGCTTGCCTCCTACTACGACGCCGACATCAAGACCTTTATGGAATACCAGGCTGAACAGGTCTCAATTCCTCTTAAGATGGCAGTGGGTGCCCCCTGCGTTCCATGCGTCAAGAAAGGGGATAAGGTGAAGGCCGGCGATATAATAGCAAAGGTTCCGGAGAATGCACTTGGAGCTCAGATCCATGCCAGCATTGATGGCAGGATTGAATCTGTTGACGATAAAATTACTATTGTAAAGGAATGACGATATGAACGATGCAGTTGGTTTTCTTGAGCTTAACAGTATAGCCAGAGGGGTGGAGGCAACCGATATCCTCCTTAAGACTGCAGATGTGTGCCTTGTATTCGCAAAGGCCAGCTGTCCGGGCAAATACTATATCCTCTTCACCGGAGAGGTTGCAGCGGTGCGCTCCTCCATGGAGGCTGGGGTGGCCAAGGGCGGCGAGAACGTTGTGGATACCTGCGTCATTCCGAATATACATCCTCAGGTGGTTAAAGCTGTGAACATGACAGCTTACCCGGAGGTTATGGAAGCAGTGGGTGTCATGGAGTTCTACTCTGTAACCGCATCAGTCTACAGTGCCGATGCCGCAGTTAAGGCTGCCGACGTGGAACTGGTGGATGTGCGGCTGGGAACAGGAATCGGCGGCAAGTCCTTTGTGGTTCTTACCGGTGATGTGGCAGCGGTCCGCTCTGCGGTGGACGCAGGTATCCACACCCCAAACGCCGAGGGTATGCTTATTTCCCATGTAGTTATCCCGCATCCGCATCCGGAACTGATACAGAGCTTATATTAATATGGAAAAGAACATAGAATTTCAGGACAAACAGCGCATAATCCAGGAATTTGTCCCTGGAAAGCAGATAACTCTGGCCCATATCATAGCCAATCCTGACCCATCCCTCTTCAAGAAGCTGGGTGTGCTGGGAGAGCGGAGCGGTGCCCTGGGCATCATGACCATCACCCCCAGCGAGGGAGCCATAATCGGAGCAGATGTGGCATCCAAGCATGGCAGCATCGAGGTTGTGTTCGTGGACCGGTTCAACGGCTCCCTCATCATAAACGGCGATGTGGCTGATGTGGAATCTGCCATAAGGGCTGTGATGGCTGTCCTGTGCGACAATATGCACTTTGCCGGAGTGAACATCACCAAGACATGAAAAAACTCCTTATGATAGGGACAGTCTCCTGTGGCAAGACCACTTTGAGCCAGTACCTGAGCGGTATGGAGCTGGTCTACAAGAAGACCCAGGCCCTGGACGTAATTGGCACTGCCATTGACACACCTGGAGAATATCTGGAGCACCGGGCCTATATGCGGAACCTTATGGTTCTATCAGCCGATGTAGACTATGTCCTCTTCCTCATGGACCCTACCCAGGAGCGCTTTATGTACTCCCCGGGACATTCCGCCTCTTTTCCTGTTCCTGTCATCGGAGTGGTCACCAAGATAGACATAGCTACCCCAAAGCAGATAGCTGACGCCCGGGAAATGCTGGAGATAACAGGGGCAGACCCCATCTTCAGCATCAGCTCCTACACCGGTGAGGGAATCCCCGAACTCCTCAAATATATAGGCTGAAAAATACTTCTTGCTTTTTCTATAACAATACATTATAATTTCTATTATGAATCTTTATCATCTCAAGACTTTCTACTATATAGCTAAGTATAAAAGCTATACCAGGGCTGCTCAGGAACTGTGTGTCACCCAGCCGGCTGTGACCCGTCAGATCCAGGAGCTGGAGAACACCCATAACCTGGTGCTCTTCAACAAAATCGGTAAAAAGATTGTCCTTACCGACGCGGGGGAGGCCCTCTATTCCCTGGCTGAGAAAATATTTGATCTTGAGACTCAGGTGGAGGAGAGCATAAGGGATTTCCAGTCCCAGAACAAGGGAAGAATCGACATTGCCTCCTGCGAGACTTTTGCCGCCTACTACCTGCCATCCCTCCTTGAGCTGTTCTATAAGAAGTTCCCTGACATATTCCTCTCTGTCATGACCAAGCTGGACGGAAAGGTGATAGAGAGCACTGCCAACCTGGACAGCGACATAGGTTTCACATCAAGGCAGATTCCTCATCCGAAGCTTACAACAAAGGAATTCCTTACCGAAGAGCTTATCTTTATCGCAAGTCCCGACAACCAGTTGGCTAAGAAAGGGACCATAGACATCTGGGAGCTGAACCATGTACCTGTCATACTCCACGAACCTGGCTGCGGAACCTGGAAGATATTCAAGGAGTTCATTCAGCGTCATCACCTGCATACCAAGGATGTGGGTGAGTTCACCAACAACTCGGCAATAGTGAACCTGGTGAAGCGGAACCTGGGGTTCTCCCTCATCTCAAAGAACGTAGTGCGGGAGGAGCTTAAGAACGGCACCCTGGCCGAGGTCACAGTGGCAGGGGAAGAGTTCCACCGGCGGTACTACATCAACTACTACAACGAGAAGTACTTCACCAAGACTCTGGCCGATTTTGTCACCATGGCTACCGGCTGGGCTGCCGATTACCTGAACGAACTCTAAAATATTGTAATTATAAGTATATTATTTATATCTCTTGCCTTTTTCCCCTTAATAATATAGAATTTCAGCAAATAATTACGCTGCGAGAGGTTCTATTTATGGAAGTTCAAGTAAAGGAATTGATTGATAAGATCAAGACAGACGGTATCAAAAGTGCCGAAGACAAGGCTGCGCAGATTATAAAAGAAGCGCAGGCTAAGGCGGAAACCATTCTTGCAAATGCCAAGAAAGAAGCTTCAGCTATCGTTGCAGATGCAGAGGACAAGGCTGCAAAGAGCAAGATTTCTGGAGAAGAGGCAATCAAGCAGGCTGGAAGAGACCTGGTTCTCAACATCCGCGAGAAGATTACTGCACTTTACAATGTCATTCTTCAGAATGAGGTTAAAGGTGCAATGGATGAGAAGCTGATCGGCGATGTCATCGTAAAGCTGATCTCATCTTGGAAGGGCGAGGACAGCGCTGATCTTACAGTGCTTGTTTCCGAGAAGGATGCAAAGGCTGTGGAGCAGGTTCTCATGAACAAGCTTGCTGATAAGGTTAAGAAGGGCCTGGATGTAAAAGCATCAAAGACAATTGATGCCGGCTTCCATGTAGAAGCAAAAGACGGTTCTGCTTATCACAATTTCTCAGCAGAAGGCATAGCAGAAGTATTCTCAGATTACCTCAACCCAAGACTTGCTAAGCTGTTGTCTGAGGGAATCAAAAAAGCGGAGGCATAAGCCTTGGCAAATCAATACTACTATACTGTTTCTTCATTACCCATGCTCATGTGGGATTCTGACAAGTTCATGACAGAAAGCGAATTCCTGTATGCCTGCGAATCCACAGTGGCTGAGAAAGACTTTGAGACACTCAAAGCTGCGCTGCTTATTCCTGTTCAGGGAGCTGCAGTGACCAACCCTGTGCTTAAAAGCTGGTACGACTGGGAAAACACTCTCCGGAGCGAGCTGGTCAAGCTCAGAGCAGCAAAGAAGGGAACAGATGCTGAAAAATACATCAGCGATAATCCTGGCGAGGCCGGAGTGGTTGAGATTGCAAGAGAGGCATTCAATCAGAATTCACCGCTGGATGGCGAGAAGATTCTGGATCAGGCAAGATGGGACTACCTGGATATGCTTGAAGCAGGACATATGTTCGACATCGGCAAACTGATTGTTTATTATCTTAAGCTCCAGCTGCTCAACAGAAGAGCTGTGCTGAACAAGGACAAGGGCCAACAGGAATACGAGAAAATTTATGCAGATATTCTTGCTGCCGCAAGAAAAAACTAGAGGTATTATATGAGTGATATAGTGGAAAATAAGAGCAGCGGCAAAGTTGTCGGAGTAAACGGCAACATGGTTACCATCGAGGTTGAAGGCAACGTCTTGATGAACGAGGTAGGATATGTTGTTGTAAACACATCCGAGGGCGTCAAGAAGCTGAAGGCTGAGGTAATCAGAATCAAAGGTAAAAATGCCGACATGCAGGTTTATGAGATGACCAGAGGAATCGGAGTAGGCGACAAGGTGGAGCTTACCGGCGAGATGCTGGCCGTAACCCTGGGCCCTGGACTTCTGGGACAGGTATTCGACGGTCTGCAGAACCCGCTTCCAAAGCTGGCTGAGCACAGCGGATTCTTCCTGGAGCGCGGTGTTTATCTGGATGCACTTCCAGGCGACAAGAAATGGCACTTCACACCATGCGTGAAGGCTGGCGACACAGTACAGCGTGCCGATTCCCTGGGTGTAGTTCCAGAAGGAATCTTCCAGCACCAGATCATGGTTCCATTCGGAATGTACGACACCTACACAGTTAAGTCCATCGCTTCAGAAGGCGACTATACTGTCAATGACAAGATCGCAGAGGTTGCAGACTCAAAGGGAAATGTAACTCCTCTCACCATGTGCTTCACATGGCCTGTAAAGAGAGCAATCGATGCTTATACAGAGAGACTGAAACCAGTTGAGCCGATGATCACAAAGGTAAGACTGATTGATACATTCTTCCCTGTTGCAAAGGGCGGTACATATTGTATCCCTGGCCCATTCGGAGCAGGAAAGACAGTACTCCAGCAGATCACATCAAAGAACGCAGAGGTTGATATTGTAATCGTTGCAGCATGTGGAGAGCGTGCCGGTGAGGTAGTAGAGGAGCTTAAGGAGTTCCCTGAGCTTACTGACCCACGGACAGGCCGTTCCCTTATGGAAAGAACAATGATCATCTGTAACACATCCTCCATGCCGGTTGCTGCACGTGAAGCATCTGTATACACAGCAGTGACACTGGGTGAGTACTACAGACAGATGGGACTCAACGTCCTCCTGCTTGCAGACTCCACATCCAGATGGGCACAGGCCATGAGAGAGATGTCCGGACGTCTTGAGGAGATCCCTGGCGAGGAAGCATTCCCAGCTTACCTGGAGTCTTCTATCGCAGCATTCTACGAAAGAGCTGGTATCGTAAAGCTTAAGAACGGAAAGACAGGTTCTGTAACAATCGGTGGTACAGTATCTCCTGCCGGCGGTAACTTCGAGGAGCCTGTAACTCAGGCAACACTTAAGGTAGTAGGTGCATTCCACGGACTTTCCAGAGAGCGTTCCGATGCAAGAAAGTACCCAGCTATCCACCCGCTGGAAAGCTGGAGTAAATATAAGAGCGGTATCGTTGGTCCTGAGTACGTTGAGTACGCAAGCGACATCCTTATCAGAGGAAACGATGTCGGTCAGATGATGAAGGTAGTAGGTGAGGAAGGTACAAGTATCGACGACTACATCACCTACCTTAAGGAAGAGCTTCTTGATGCTGTATACATCCAGCAGAACTCCTTCGATGAAGTTGACGCCGCAGTTCCAGTAGAGAGACAGCAGCACGTATTCTACATCCTGCTCAAGATCCTGGCAGCTAAGTTCAGCTTCACAGTTAAGGACGAAGCCAGAAGCTACTTCAACCAGCTCCGCCAGATCTTCCTTGACTACAACGGATCTCTGTGGGGAACAGATGCATTCAAGGCAAAAGAGAAAGAGCTTCTTGATGCCCTTGCTTCCAAGCAGACAGGTGTTGAGGAAAAGGGTGCCGCACTGCTGGCAAATATTAAATAAGGACGGTCGGAATGCGCAAGGTTTATAGTAAAATTGAATCCATTACTGGAAACGTAATTACAGTAAAAGCTGATAATGTTAAAAATGATGATCTTGCTGAAGTTTCTTCAGCACACGGAAAGTCACTTGCCCGTGTAATCAAACTGGATCATGATGTTGTATCCCTGCAGGTATTCGCCGGAGCAAAGGGTGTTTCCACTGGTGACGAGGTTCGGTTCCTCGGTTACCCTATGAAAATCTCCTGCTCAGAGAATCTTCTTGGAAGAATCTTCAACGGAAGCGGTGAGCCACGGGATAACGGACCAAGACTGGAAGAGAACATGATCGAGATCGGTGGACCATCAGTCAACCCATCAAAGAGAATCATTCCTAAGAACATGGTAAGAACTGGTATTCCAATGATCGACGTGTTCAACTCACTGGTAGAATCCCAGAAGCTTCCTATCTTCTCCTCATCCGGAGAGCCATACAACGAGCTGCTTGCCAGAATCGCAATGCAGGCCGAGGTTGATATGATCATCCTGGGCGGTATGGGACTTAAGTACGACGACTACCTGGGCTTCAAGGATGCACTTGAGGAAGGTGGAGCACTCTCCAGAACAATCTTCTTCGTGCACACAGCATCCGACCCTATCGTTGAGTGCCTCCTGGTACCAGATATCTCACTGGCAGTAGCAGAGCAGTTCGCTCTTCAGGGCAAGAAGGTCCTGGTTCTTCTTACAGATATGACCAACTTCGCCGATGCAATGAAAGAGAACGCTATTACAATGGAGCAGGTACCTTCCAACAGAGGTTACCCAGGAGACCTTTACAGCCAGCTGGCTTCCAGATACGAGAAGGCAGTAGACTTCGAAGGATCCGGATCCATCACAATCCTTGCTGTAACCACAATGCCTGGTGACGACGTTACACACCCGGTACCAGACAACACAGGATACATCACCGAGGGTCAGTTCTACCTTAAGAACGGAAGAATCGAGCCATTCGGATCACTGTCCAGACTTAAGCAGCAGGTTAACAAGGATACCAGAAAGGACCACAGAGCTCTTATGGACGGTATGATCAAGCTGTATTCCGCTTACAAAGAGTCCGTGGAGAAGAAATCCATGGGATTCAGAATGTCAGAATGGGATAACAAGCTTCTGAAATACGGTGCAATGTTCGAAGAGCAGCTGATGTCACTGTCTGTAAACATTCCTCTTGAGAAAGCTCTTGACCTGGGTTGGGAAATCCTGGCTGAATGCTTCTCCAAGGAGGAGACCGGTCTTAGAACTGAGCTTTTGAACGAGTTCTGGCCAAAGAAGGACTGAGACTTATGGCAAATATCAAACTGACTAAAAACGAACAGAAGAAGCAGAAGGACGCTCTTAAAAGATTCACCAGATACCTTCCTACTCTTATGCTCAAGAAGCAGCAGCTTCAGCTGGTTATCAGAGGCCTTGAGGCCGATGTAAAGGCTAAGCAGGATGAGCGCAAGGTGCTTGAGGGTGAGATCCAGTCATGGGTGGATGTCTTCGGCGAAGAAGTTGAGTTTGATAAGCTTGTAAGAATTAAATATCTCGAAACGGAAGAAGGTAATATTGCGGGAGTTGATATTCCTGTATTCAAGGGCATAGAGTTCGAGCAGATTGAGTATGACCTGTTCAGGCAGCCTCTGTGGGTTGATGCGGCAGTGGAGAAAGTTTCCAAGCTGCTGGCCTGCGACGAGGAGCTTAAGATCATAGCAAGACAGCTTGAGCTTCTGGATGCTGAGCTCCGGGTCACCTCCCAGAGAGTAAACCTCTTTGAGAAGGTAAAGATTCCAGAGACCAAGACTATCATCAAGAAGATCGGTGTTTACCTTGGTGACCAGCAGACTGCAGCCGTTGTAAGAGGAAAGATATCAAAGAAGAAACTGGTAAGGGAAGCATAATATGGCAATAGTAAAAATGAAAAAAGTTTCCCTCGTGGTTCTCGACCGTGAAAGGGAAGAAGCTCTGGAGAAGCTGAGGGACCTTGGACTTGTCCACATTGAGAGAATTTTTGCCGGAAGCGACAAGCTCTCAGAGTTGAACGAGAAGAAGGCACTCCTTGAGCGCTGCTCCTTTATTCTGCCTCCTAATGTACCTGGAGACAAGAATAAGAAGGGCGACCTGGCCGCAGCTGAGAAGCTGGCTGGAAAGATTGTAGCCCTGGGAGACAAGCTCAAAGCTCTCGGCGACGAGAAGGAGAAAGTTTCCAAAGACCTTAAGAGCCTTGAACCGTGGGGTAATTTCAATCCTGCCGATGTGGACTTCCTTGCCGGCAAAGGGATTGATTTAAAGTTTTACGAGCTTTCAAAGGATAAGCTGGCAGAATTGTCTGACGTAGACTATTTTGTCGTTAATACAATTAAGAACAGGATATTTATCGTGGCTACCGGTGCTAAGATGCCGGAGGCTGAGGAGTTCCATCTGCCTGCACTTGGAATCGACGGCTGCAATGCAAAGATTGCACAGCTGGATAAAGAGATTGCAGATGTTCAGAAGGAGCTTGCTAAGCTGGCTGCAGATAAGAATGTTCTGGCAGACGGACTCAAGATTCTTGAGAAAGAGATTGAGTTTGAGTCTGTAAGCGCAGATATGCAGGTTGAAGACAGCCTGGCATATATAGATGGATATGTACCAGTGGATAAGGCAGACGAGCTTAAGGCTGCAGCTGCAAAAGAGCATTGGGCACTTCTTGTCAGAGATCCTGATGAGGAAGATGCACCTCCAAGCTTGATCCGGACACCTAAGTGGGTAGAGCGGATCCAGCCTCTTTTCAAATTCCTGGATATTACTCCTGGATATAGGGAAGCCGATATCAGCATGTGGTTCCTTATATTCTTCACACTGTATGTTGCAATGATTGTAGGTGATGCTGGATACGGAGCAATCTTCTTCCTTCTGACCCTCCTGATTTGCAAGAAGGCTCCAAAGCCTGTAGTTTCACTCCTTATGACCTTAAGTATAGGTACGGTGGTCTGGGGTGCCCTGACAGGTACTTGGTTCGGATCAGAGACCATTGTAAAGCACACATTCCTTGGTAAGCTTGTTATTCCTCAGATTGCAAGCTTTGCAGAGGAAGG
>CADAEX010000027.1 GCA_902787125.1 uncultured Spirochaetaceae bacterium | reverse complement strand
TAATCAGAAAGTGAGAGCAGAGTATTACCTGGCATGTGCAGACAAGATAATCGCAGCTATGAAGACCAGACAGATGGAGTGTATCTATTTCGAGAACAGAAAGGATATGCTTGAGTATCTTAAGGTGGTGATTCCTGCCAAAGCCACTGCAGCCTGGGGTGGTTCCATGACTTTGAAGGATTCTGGTGTCATCGACCTTCTGCGGGGCGGCCTGTGCAAGATCATAGACCGGGATGCGGCAAAGACACCGGAGGAAGCCCACAAGTGCATGCACCAGGCCTTCAATGCCGACTGCTACTTCTTAAGCGCCAACGCCATAACTATGGACGGGAAACTGGTGAACATAGACGGCAACGGCAACCGGGTGGCAGCCCTTATATACGGCCCTAAGGATGTTTATGTAATCGCAGGCATGAACAAAGTTGTAAAGGACGAGGATGCGGCCATGGACAGGATAAAGAATATGGCGGCACCTATGAATGCAATGCGCCTTACAACAGGAGCACCCTGCAATGCGCCTTACAACAGGAGCACCCTGCACAAAGACAGGAAACTGCATGCACTGCAAGGGAAGCGGCACTATCTGCTGCCACACTGTGGTCACCCGCTACTCACGCCACCCCGGCCGGATCAAGGTGCTCCTGGTGGGCGAAGAGCTGGGTTACTGATTAAAGTTGGCAATCCGGAAAAATGATAGTATATTATTAGAGTAATAACGGGAGGAACCATGAAAATAGGAAAAAATACAGTTGTAACATTTGACTACATTCTTAAGGACGAGGATGGCAATGTGCTTGAGGACACCGAAGGTCAGGGCTCAAGCTACCTGCATGGCTATGGTAACCTGCTTCCTGCACTGGAAGATGCTCTTGAGGGGCTGGAGCCCGGGGATTCCATTCAGAAGAAACTGACTGTGGACGAAGGTTTCGGAGCTTATGACGATACACTGGTCATCTCTTTCCCTATCTCTGAATTCGGCGACAACAAGCCCGAGGTCGGCCAAGAGATCCTTATGCCTAATGATGAAGGCGACGATGTCATCTTTGAGGTTACAGAGATTGAGGATGGCATGGTCACTCTGGACGGAAACCATCCATATGCTGATATGCCGCTGGATTTCAACATCAAGATTACAGACGTGCGGGAAGCAACTCCCGAGGAAATTGAGGCCGGCGACATAGATTATGATGATGACTGCTGCTGCGGTGACGACGACTGCGACTGCGGCTGTCACCACTAATAATTACAGGGTGGAGCAGAACTGCTCCACCTTTTTTTGTACCTCAGGATCCTTCTTATAATCAGGACCGGTGGCCACAATAATATCCTCCACCAGAAGGTTGTATCCATCCAGGGTCTTCTTCACCTGGTTCATCATATCATTATAGTAGGCTTTGTCAGGAGCCCCCTGGGAGAACACCAGAAGAGCCCTCTTAGGCTTAAGCCTGGGCTTCCTGGCTGCATCCTTAAGGCAGTAGAGCCTGTCTATGAACATCTTGAGCTGGGCCGACACATTGCCCATATAGACAGGAGACCCCACCAGAACCACATCTGTATCAGGCAATTCCTCAATCAGGGCGGAAATCTTGTCATCCACGGCGCATTTATCCCCTTCGGTACGGCAATATCCGCAGGCCTGGCACCCGTGAAGCTCAAGCCGGTTCAGCACCACAACCTTGCCGAAATGCCCCTTCTCTGCCCCTTTCTCAAGGATATCCAGAAGTATGGAATTGGTCACCCCTTCCACCCGGGGACTGCCGGAAACAGCTATAATTCTCATGGTAACTCCAAAAATTTCATTTTTTTCTTGATTATACTATGTACTAAAACAAAAAAAAAGGTTAAACTCATTGAACGTGAAATAAAAATCTCTTAAAAAGGAGTCTGGCTATGCCTTGCGGAAGAAAACGGAAAAGACATAAGATTGCAACCCACAAAAGAAAGAAAAAGCTTAGAAAGAACAGACATAAGAAGTAATCCCTGTTGGTTTGACAAGACCTTTCAGGCGATATATAATATTAGTTAATCTATTTATAAGGAGACATGAAATGGCATATTCTATCAAGGCAGACGAATGTCTGAACTGCGGTGCTTGCGAAGGCGAATGCCCAAACGAAGCAATCAGCGAAAAGGATGGAAAGAGAGTAATTGCTGCTGACAAGTGTGTTTCTTGCGGTTGCTGCAAAGATGCATGCCCAGCTGATGCAATTGTAGAAGGCTGATCATAATTTATATGATAAAAAGTCCCCGTATGGGGACTTTTTTTTTGTCTTTTTCATACTTTTTTCAACTTTTTTCAAAAAAATTGAAGCAAAATGAAAAAAACTGTTGTTTAGAAAGGTATGAACATAAAGACAATGCCTCCGGAAGAGAGGCCCAGAGAAAAGCTGTTATCCTGCGGATCAGCATATCTTTCCGACACAGAGCTTATGGCCGTGATGCTTGGTAGCGGCATAAAGGGCAAAGATATCTTTGCCCTTTCGGAGGAGATTGTCCGTGAGGTGGACAACAGAGGTGCAGGCATAGGGATTGAGGAACTGATCAGAATCCAGGGTCTGGGGCTGGCCAAAGCCACCACTCTTGCAGCCTCCTTTGAGTTTGTCAGAAGGCGGCTTCTGCCCAGCACCATGCGGATACGGTTTCCAAAAGATATACTACCGGCAGTGGCCCACTACGCCGACCGTCCTCAGGAGTATTTCATATGCCTTTCCTTGAACGGCGCCCATGAGATTACCCATACAAGAGTGGTCTCCATAGGGCTGGTTAACCGCACCATGGTCCACCCCCGGGAGGTGTTTGCAGATCCCATCAAGGACAGGGCCGCCGCCATAATATGTGCCCACAACCACCCCAGCGGAAGCACCGAGCCCAGCAAGGAGGACCGGGACGTGACCGAGATGATCAAGCAGGCAGGAAAGATTCTTGGGATAGAGCTTCTGGACCACATAATTTTTTCTCCCCGGGGTTATTATAGCTTTGCAGAAAAGAAGGAACTGTAGTAAAATAGCTTTATGGATGACAAACTGATCTTTATAAACGGCTTCAGCCGGGAAGAGGTGTTCGAGATAATGCGGGCAGTCAAGAAAGTGGTCAAAGAGCCTCAGGATGTGGCTTTCTGCATGGGAACCCCAGACAATATGTTCTTTACAGTAAAGGAGCTGATCAGCCAGGTGACCGAAGAGCACCGGATGATGACCAAGAAATGAATCATACAGATTATGGCAAACGGGCCAGTATAATAGGAATCTGCTGCAATGTGCTGCTCTGCCTGGGCAAGCTGGCGGCAGGCTACATAAGCGGAAGTATCTCCATTGTGGCAGACGGCCTCAACAACTTGTCTGACGCCTCCGGAAACGCAGTAAGTTTCTTAGGGTTCAAGCTGGGAGAAAAAAAGCCTGATGCAGAGCACCCCTACGGCCATGCACGGTACGAGTATCTGGCCGGGCTTACTGTATCGGTAATAGTACTGGCATTGGGTTTTTCCCTGTGCAAAGAGGCTGTCCTCAAGATTATCCATCCCCAGGATCTCACTTTCAGCTGGCTTTCCATAATTATCCTTATAATCTCAATAGCAGTGAAAAGCTGGATGTCCTTATTCAGCCGCAAGGTGGGGGAAAAGATAGGATCCGACACCCTCAAGGCAGTAGCCATAGACAGCAGGAACGATGTCATAGCCACATCTGCTGTCCTGATTGGAATCATATTCACCTATTTCTCAAATCTCAGGCGGCTTGATGGAATCATAGGTCTGGTGGTTGCATTGTTCATCATCTACAGCGGTATTGAGCTGGTGCGGGACATGCTCTCTCCCCTTCTTGGAGAAAGTCCCGATCCGGAGCTGGTCAAACAGATAGAGGAGAAAGTGCTCAGCTATCCCAATGTGCTGGGAATCCACGACCTCATGGTCCATGACTATGGCCCGGGACACACCTTTGCAAGCCTCCATGTGGAAATGCCTGCCGAGATGGATGTGATGGAGAGCCACGACCTGATAGACTGCATAGAAAACGACCTGATAAATGAAGGAATACAGACTTCCATACACTTCGACCCTATTGTCACCGAGGACAGCCGGGTATCCGACATGAGGATGTCCATAGCCGGCAAAGTGAAAGAACTGGATAACAGCCTTACTATACACGATCTGCGGCTGGTGATAGGACCAACCCATACAAATGTGCTTTTCGATTTAGTCTTCCCTGCCGGCTTCAAGGGCGATACCACCTATGTTGTCAAAGAGGTGGAGAAATTCATCAAAAGCCTGGACGAAAAGAATATTCCTAAGATAAAGGTAGAACAGGGCTATACCCGCTGATGTCAGTCCGGCAGGTCGATGCCATCCTCTTTAGGCATCCTGCCGAAAAAGTACATGGCAAATGGCAGAGTCATCGGTGCAGAGAGCAGAAGGGCCAGAGGCTGTGCCTCCTGGATGCCGGAAAGGCCGCGGAAATGTGCAAGGATAAGGAGTGACGGAATAAAAAGAAGTCCGCTACGGAGTGCCGATACCAATGATGCAGAAAGCCGGTGTCCTGTGCTCTGGAACAGCATCTCTGTAACCATACATGGCGGCAGGACCAGGGAAGCAGCAGCATGCAGACGCAGTGCCCTCCTTCCTATCACAACAACTGACGGGTCATCCCGCAGAAGCCGTACCAGTTCCGGGGCAAAGACAATCAGAATGACAACTCCCGCCACTATTATGCTCTCTGCCGCCATAATAGTAAAACGGTAGCTCTGCCGGATTCTGGAATACCGCTTCGCACCATAGTTATAGGCTGACACAGGCTGGAATCCCTGTCCCACTCCAAGGGCAAAGGAAAAGGTGAAGAATGTGAGCCGGGACACAATGCTCATGGCTGCCACTGCCGCATCACCATATATGGCGCACTGGGCATTGAGGACTACGGTGGTCAGGCTGTGAAGCCCCTGCCGGAGCAGGCTTGGGAACCCGGTTGCAACAATATTGCCCATGACAAATGGCGGAACATGCAGGGCCTGCTTTATAGAAAGGCTGGTTTCTGTCTTTCCCCGCCGGAACATGGAGACCAGGATAGACCAGCTTATAAACTGACTTATGGCGGTGGAAAGGCCTGCTCCGGCAATCCCCATATCCAGGGCGAACATAAAGATGGGGTCCATGGCCATATTGAGCACTGCACCGGTCATCATGCCCATCATTCCCAGCTTAGCCTTCCCCTCGTAGCGCAGAAAGTTGTTCAGGGTAAAGCTGCTGCACATAAAGGGGGCGGCAATAAGAATGAAAGAGATATAAGTCTTCGCATAAGGGGCTATAGTAGGAGTACTTCCCAGGAACATTACAATCGGGTCAAGCCAGATAAAGCCGATTACAGCAATAAAAAAGCCGCACAGCATGGAACCGAAGAAACCGGCCGATGCATGGAGAGTTGCCTTTTCCTTGTCCCTGGCACCAAGTGCCCTGGAAAGGATGCTGCCGCCCCCCTGTCCGAATGTGAAGCCGAAGGCCTGGATAATAGCCATAAAGCCGAACACAATGCCCACCGCACCGCTGGCACTGGTCCCCAGCCTGCCTACAAAGGCAGTGTCCACCATATTGTAGAGGTTGCTCACCATCATGGTTATGATGCTGGGGATTGCCAGGCGCAGGACAAGACCTGGGACCGGCATGTCTGTCATCCGGTCTTTCATTTCATGCGTCCACCAGTCCTATATGGATGGCATATTTTATAAGCTCCACCATATTGCTGCAGTTCAGTTTCTGCATGATGTTGGTGCGGTGGTTTATAACAGTCTTCGAACTGATGCAGAGCTCCTTGGCTATATCACGGATTTCCCTTCCTTCGGCCAGAAGGCGCAGGACCTCCTGCTCCCTGGAAGAAAGTGTATCATAGGAGTTGTCGTCAGACGAAAGCTCCATATTATCCTCAGGTGCAATCAGACTTGCAATAACTTTACTGCTTATGCGGCTGTCCACATAGGTCTCCCCTGCCAACACCTTTTTAATTCCATCGATTATGCTGTCCATATCAGCTTCTTTAAGGATATAGCCTTTGGCACCTGCCTTGAGGGATTCGGTGATATATATAACCTTGGAATACATGGAGAGCATCACAATCTTTATCTTCGGGTTTTTCTGGAGAATCCTCTTTGTAAGCTCTATGCCTGATGCTCCGTAGAGGGATATGTCCATGACAATCAGATCAGGATTAAAGACCATGGCCTGGTCAAAGCCTTCCTCGCTGTTTCCTGCCTCGAAAACTGTCTCTGTTATGTTTTTCTTTAAAAGCTCTGCCCCGATGCTGGCCCTGATAGCCGGGTGGTCATCCACCAGAAGAATTTTCTTAACCATTATCTTTTCCTTTGAACGGAATCCTTACACTTATCTTAGTCCCTTTTTCGGCCTGTGATGTCACTGTAAAGGTTCCGTTATAATATTTAACCCGCTCCTGCATACCGTAGAAGCCGATATGTGCCTTGGTCAGGCTTGCCCCGATGCTGTTGTCAGGAAGACCGATACCGTCATCGGCAACGGAGAACATTACATAAGGATAGGAGTATATGAATTTCATTGTAACCCTGGAGGCCTCGGCATATTTAACCACATTATTCAGAATCTCCTGGATAATGCGGAACATACTTATGCGCATATCCTCAGGCAGCGAAATTTTATTGAACCCGGTCCTGGAGATTGAAAGCTGTATATCCTTGGCCATAAGGACCTCGGTGGCGTAGCTTTTTATCACATCTACAAAATCCTCTCCCGATTCGCTTGAGGAGATGAATGGAATAAGGTTGAAGGAGATATCCCTTGCCTCATCTATGATGGCAGAAATCTCGCTGGAGATATGCTCCTTATTGCTGTCTGTCAGAACTGTGTCGGTGTATCCCTTAAGTTCCCTCAGCCGGTGCACCAGACTGTCGTGGATATCCATGGCTATCCGCTTACGTTCGTTATCACGTATATGTATAAGAGTCTTTGCCAGCTCCTGCAGCTTCTCCTCCTGCTCCAGCCTATGCTCTATCCTTGCATTCCTGAATATGGCAAAGGAGGAGATAAAGATAAGAATCGCAACAATGGCATAGGACATAAGAAGATTACGCCGCTGCTGTGCACGGTTCACCTGCTGGCAGAAGTGGCGCAGAAGGCCGAAGAACCGGTCCATCTCCTGGGTATCACGGGAAATCCAGAACACAAGGGTTGCAAACTCGTTCAAGTTTTCTCCCGCCTGCAGAAGCTCTGTAAGCTTGTATTGGATTATCTGCCAGTTATATACCAGCACCTGTCTTATATCCTGCACCTGAGGATATTTTTTTTCTATCTTCTTAAAGGTCTGGTCGTCAGATATCTGAACCATGGAGAAATCGAACTCCTCAAAATCCCTGACCAGTTTCTCATGCTCCGCTGTCCGGCCTGGGGAAGGAGAGGTTATATATGAATAAACTGATGTACGGAGAATAAGCCAGTTCTCGTACATGCTGTCCACTTCTGAGTTTTTTATTATAAAACTCTCCTGGCTGAAGAAGGAGGTGGTGACAGTATAAACAACAATACCGATCAAGATAATCTCGATACAGATCAGCACTGCGATTTTCTTAAGATTCTTGACGCTGCTTACCACCATTCATTCTCCTTAAAATGAAAAACCTTGTACTACAGTATACACCATAATACAAGGTTTATGTCTTAAAAGAGAATTATTTTTACTTGCACCAGCGGTAAATGGTCACAGCCAGAACTTTTATTCCCTTGATATAGTCATCAAGGCTTATGTATTCATCGGTGCTGTGAGCCATCTTGATATCTCCAGGGCCATAAACTATGACAGGGATACCTCCCTGGTTGCCGAAGTGACGGGCATCGCAACCGCCGCCAAGCTGGGTTATGACAGGCTCTTTTCCAAGAACATCCCTTATGGCATCCTCTGTAAGAGTCTTTATCTCCTGCTTGTCTGACGGGAGCATGTATGCATCGTCGTAGTGCTGGAACTTGATGACGGGGGGATTGGCTTTAAGCCATTCGTCATCTATGTTCAGCGCCGCGTCCTTAAGCATCTTCTTTACCCGCATTATTCCCTCCTTGCCTGTTCCCAGACCTGGGGAGAAATAAGCAACTCCGTTTATGACACACTCTGCTGCAGTTGCAGTTGCATATGTGCCTCCCTTGATTGTGCCGATACACAGGGACATCATGGTCTTATCCTTGTTAAGCCCTTTCTCCAGGCTTATAAGGCTGTCCACCACAAGAGCCGCCTTCTCGATTGCACTTATACCGAAAGGCTTGTTGTTCTGCCACCGGGATCCCGCATGGGTCTCGTGTCCCTTTATCCGCACTTCCCAATAGACACCGCCGCCGTTGCCGTCCAGGATCACATTTCCACCGGGGCCTGCCGGCTCGGTGACAATTGCCGCATCAGCTGTATAGCCGTCTGCAACAATACCCAGCGCACCGCCGCCGGCATGCTCCTCGTTCACCACAGTCTGGAGCATCAGGTCTCCGGACAGAGGAACTTTGAGAGCAGTCAGGGTCTCAACTGCACTGACCATTGCGGCTACACCGCCCTTCATATCCACGGCTCCGCGGCCATAGAGCTTACCATCCTTGATTTCGGCTCCGAAAGGATCAACGTGCCACTTGCTCTCGTCTCCAATTGGAACAGTGTCGATATGGCCGTTGAGTATAAGGGATTTTCCTCCCCCTTTTCCTTTCAGCCTGCCGATCAGGTTAGGTCTGTCCTTGTAGGATTTGAGACGGTCGAAGGGAGATGCCATCAGCTGCTCATAGGTGAACTTGTCCTCGGTCATAAGCGGCATATCAAGCCCCTCCTCTCCTATGGAAGGAACCTGGGCCACCTCAGGGAACATCTCGAACATCTTCTTGACATCAGCCTCTTTAAGCTCTGTCTCAAAACCCAGACCAGCTATCTTGTCCCGGACAAATTCCTGGGCTTTCTTCTCATAGCCGGTAATACTGGGGACCTTGACCAGATCCCCAAGAAATTTGATAAAATCATCCTTGTGTTCATCCACATATTGCACAAGCTGCTGTTCTATCTTGTCCATATAATCTCCTTATGCAACTGCTCCCTTTTTCTTTCCGCTGATATACCTTGTGATGTGTAAGAATGCTCCGGCTCCAAACAGTATAAGCATGGAGATAAGAGAATAATCCTTCACAATGAAGAAACTTACTGTGGAAAGTGTGAACAGACACATCTCCACCACATTCATCTTGGTAAGCCAGAAGCGCTGCGGGACGATGATAAGCGGGAACATGAACAGCATGAATTCAATGAAGTTCTTTCCGACAATAAGCAATGGGGCGTTGAACAGAAGTCCAGGCCAGATTACAAACATGAACGGGAGGAAATGGATGAACGGTGCCATTGTCATAGCTGTCACACCGACTTTCATCGGCTTTGCGCCTGCAATACCGGCTCCTACGTATGCTGAAAGACATACTGGAGGGGTAATGGCAGAAAGAATTGCGAAGTAGAACACGAACAGGTGGGCTGCAAGCATAGGAGCTCCCAGCTGCACCAGTGCAGGAACGCCCAGAGCTGCAAGAACTATGTATGCTGCCAGGGTCGGAAGTCCCATACCCAGAATTACACACATAAGTGCAGTAAAGGCAAGTCCTATGAACAGGTTTCCGTTGGCAACAGAAAGAATACCGTATGCCAGACGTTCGCCGAATCCTGTCATTGACATAATTCCTACAATAAGACCACATCCTGCGCAGGAGGTGGTGATAGGAATCATGATCTTTGATGCCAGAGCCATTGCCTTCAGTATCTTGCGGATCCCGACTCTTTTCTCCTTGAACGGCAGATAGCTCAGAATCAGTGCCACGATAGAGTACATGACAGCGAACTGGGTGCTGAACTGGAGTGAGAGCAGGATAACAAGGACTGTTATAGGAACAAGCAGAGGTATAACCTTCTTGGCAGATTCCTTGAAATCAGGAAGCTGATCCTTAGGAAGGCCTGTCATACCCTGCTTTCTTGCCCGGACATCAACTACAAAGAACATACAGGTGAAATAAAGCACTGAAGGGAGGAATGCTGCGATGCAGACTGCCCAGTAGGTGTTTCCTGTATATTCTGCGATAACAAATGCCGCAGCTCCCATGATAGGAGGCATGAACTGACCGGCTGTGGAGGATACTGCCTCGATGGCAGCAGCCACGTGCCGTTTGAAGCCCATGGATATCATAAGCGGAATGGTAACTGAACCGGTGGTGGCAACGTTACCGCTGGCACTTCCGGAAAGCATTCCCATGAAACCGCTGGATACTACAGCTACTTTCGCCGGACCGCCGGTAAGGTGACCGGCAATCGCCTTGGAGAAATCCATAAACAGGTTGGTGGCGTTGGAGATCTTGAGGAAGGCTGCGAACAGCATGAAGAATACAATCTGTGTACAGCCTGTGGACATAAGATCTCCAAGCATACCTTCTGTTCCGATTACCAGCTGAGTCACAAGCTGAGACGGTTCAAAACCCACATGGGCAAAGAACCGCGGCATATATGGACCTACGAAGCAGTACAGAAGGAAGACAAAGGCAATTATGGACATAGCCATGCCGATAGATCTTCTGATTGCCTCAAAGGTAAGGAAGATGAACAGGAAGGTGAACACCACCTCATATGTCTGTGGATCTGGATAGATATAGAGAGGAACCCAACGTAGCCGCGCCCATATACATATTGCTATGATAAGGGCAATCATAATCAGGTTGAGCACTGTCTCTATCTTCTTATTCTTGAAGAAGCCAGAGGGGTATACCATGAATACGATTGTGTACATAAGCATGATATGCACCGGTCTCTGAATATTAGGCGGGAAAGCGAATGCAAAAATCTCAAAGACCGGGATACCGACCACTATGACCCCGATGACAAACAGGAACTTCTTGATCCAATCGTGCTTGAAAAAAGCAGTCACACCCTTGAAATCGTCATCGTCGTAGATGTTGATTCCCATCTCTTTTTCGAGCTCTTCAATTTCAGCTTTGTTGAATTGTTTAGCTTCGGCCACAGACTACCTCTTAAATTATTTGATGATTCCTTTTTCCTTGAAATACTTCAGAGCACCTGGATGCATTGGAATTGGAAGTCCGCCCTGTGGGTCGTCTTTGTTGATCCATGGAACGTTGCTCGGCATAGCTTCCTGCAGGAAGTCCCAGTTTTCCCACCATACTTTTGTGAACTCATATGCCTGTTCTTCTGGCAGTGTGTCAAGACACATAATGAAGTATGTGCTCTGGAACTGCTGTGCATCTGGAACATTGAACTCAGATCCGAACTGTGTGGATGAATAGTATGGATACTTCTCCATGAATTTCTTAGCAAGAGCGTCATCTGTCGGAACGAATCTTACCTTTCTTGCAGTTGTGATCTCTTTCAGCTTTGCATGACCATGACCGAATGCATAGATAAGACAGTCAGCCTGTCCGTCGATGAACATTCTGGTTGCATCGTTTTTCATGATTCTGTAGATTCTGGAGTTCTGATCATTTACGCCAGCCCAGCTGAGAAGTTCTGAGAATGCGATTCCGTCAGGCTCGCCCTCAACGTATGTAGCAATACTCTTGCCCTTGAGGTCTGCCAGTGTCTTGATTGGAGAATCTGCGTTAACTACGATATTGAAGATTCCAGGCCAGATTCCGAACAGAATTCTGATGTTCTGTGGTTTATCCCATGGTTCTTTTCCGGTAAGTGCAGTATAACCGCCAAGAGGCTCGCCAAGTGCCAGCTGAGCTTTTCCATCAGCCATTGCCTTGATGCTCTCGTTGGTAAGTCCAGGGGATGCACTGTTCATAGCAATGAAGTTTGTATTGTCTGTGATCA
>CADAEX010000026.1 GCA_902787125.1 uncultured Spirochaetaceae bacterium | reverse complement strand
GCTGTTACAGAGACCAGCAGTGTCTTGCCCGAGAATCTGGCTTTGAGCCCTTCGGTCATGGCAGCCATGATATTGTTCTCCTTTATCTGGTTGCTCATAGTTATCATAAGGAAAATAAGCAGAAACAGCATGCAGGAGTCAAAGTTCCATATCCTGAATGCAGCTATCTTTAAAGTCTCCATTATAGTACGTCTTGACAGGATGGACAGGAGGAACGAACCGGCAAGGATAGATACTGCCAGGTTCTTTATAAAGCGGTCTGCTATAAGAATGGCGCCCAAGGATATGAAAATAACAGCAATGACAGGAATGTTCCACAGCATATAATCAGTTTATCATTTAACAAATAGAAAAAAAAGAGATTTTTTATAACATTCTGACTGTTGGCTTGTTTGTATTTTGTGAGTATATTTTAAATATCAGGAGATAAAATAATGCGTCTTAAAAGATTTTTACTTTTGCTTTTAATTTTTATTTTCTCTGTTTCCATTATTTTTGCCATGGGCTCATCAGAGCAGGCAAAACCGGAAAGCGGAATTACCGAATCTCAGCCATCCCAGGATCAGCGGGTTGTACCGGGCACTAAGGAAGAAGTATTTTATTCCTTCAGCGGAATAACAAAGAAAGTGCTTCCTTCTGTTGTAGAGCTGGATGTTGTTGAGGTTGTCCGCCAGGAGACCACTCCGTTCAATTTCTTGAATCCATTTGATTTCTTCTTCGGTGGCGGCCGTGGTGGCGATAATAATAACAACAACGGAAAAAACGGCAAGACCTATAGAGAGTTTGAGCGTCCAGGCCTTGGTTCTGGAATAATCATAAAGCAGGATGGTGACACAGTATATGTTCTTACCAACAGCCATGTTGCCGGAAAGGCAGATCAGATAACTGTAAAGCTTTCTGACGGCAAGAAGTTTGAGGCCACAAAAGTGGGTGCTGATGACAGAATGGACTTGGCCCTTGTATCATTCAAGTGTTCAGAAAAGGTTCCTGTAGCAACCTTCGGCGACTCCGATTCTCTTGAAGTAGGTGACATAGTACTGGCTATAGGTACACCATATGGGTATGAATCCACTGTCACAATGGGTATTGTCAGCGGTCTTCAGAGAAAGAGCACCGGCAATATCTCAAGCTATACCGACTATATCCAGACCGATGCCTCAATCAACCCAGGTAACTCCGGTGGAGCCCTGGTCAATATGAAAGGGGAGGTTGTGGGAATCAACACCTGGATTGCAACCCAGAGCGGAGGCAGCGTAGGACTTGGCTTTGCCATCCCGTCAAACAATGCAAAGCGTATTGCCAACGATTTCATTACAAAAGGAAAGGTGGAATATGGCTGGCTTGGTGTTTCCATCGATACAGTGGATGAGAACAGCTATCCTGACCTGAGAAAGGACTTAGGACTTGGAAACAAGGGCGGTGGACTTATTCTCGGTGTATTCAAGGATTCTCCGGCAGACAAGGCTGGAATTCTTCCTGGCGACTTCATCACCAAGATCAACGGAACTGTAATCAGCGATTCAACACAGCTGACTAAGGTTATCGGCACTATTGCTCCTAAGGAGAAAGCTGTATTCACACTTATCAGAAACAAGAAGGAGATGACTCTGAGTGTAGTTCTTGAGGCCAGGGACGATGAAGAAAAAGTTCAGGCCAACCATGATGTATATCCAGGCTTCCTTGCCATCAATATCGATGAGAAGATGAGGACAAAGGGCGAGCTTGGGGATATCAAGGGAGTCATGATTGTGGCAGTATCACAGGGTACAGCTGCAGAGCAGGCTAACCTCAGAGCCGGCGATATTATTCAGGAGATCAACGATAAGCCTGTCACAAACATGCTTGAGTTCTATAATGCCCTGAATGACAAGTCCAGCAAG
Organism: uncultured Spirochaetaceae bacterium; assembly: GCA_902787125.1. Taxonomy (GTDB): domain Bacteria; phylum Spirochaetota; class Spirochaetia; order CADAEX01; family CADAEX01; genus CADAEX01. The sequence goes on along the minus strand of CADAEX010000026.1, from coordinate 10,858 downwards.
AAGATGTTCCAGATCAACAGAAAGGGACAGAAGATTATTATTGGAATTGTTAAATGAGGCGGATAACCTGTCTCGCAGTTGTCTTCTTCCTGGCCCTGACCACAGTGTGGGGCCAGGAGAAGGTATATCTCTGGAAGAACGTTCATTCCATGCGGAATGAGCGTTCTTGCTTTTATGCCTATGCCCCTGATGCAGAGACAGATACCCATGCGGCTGTAATAATATGCCATGGCGGAAGCTATCACCACAGGAGCATGGGAACCGAAGGACATGATGTGGCTGCCTGGTTTACAGAGCGGGGTTTCCACGCATTTGTTCTAAAATATCGTGTTGCCATGGATGGTTATCATCATCCGGCTATGATTGAGGATTTCCAGCGCACTATGCAGCTTGTCCGGGAAAATGCTGCCATGTATGGTATTGACCCTGACAGGGTAGGTGCAATCGGCTTTTCTGCCGGCGGTCACCTGGTCACCATGGCTGGGGCTTTTGGCAGCCATAGCTTCCTGAAGGATCTTGGTATTGAAACTTCTGTAAGCCTTAAGCCTGACTTTGTCATTCCTGTCTATCCTGTTGTCTCCATGGAAAAGCCCTATGCCCACCGCTGGTCCCGCTTAAGCCTGCTGGGCCGCAGTGCCTCAGATGAGGTCAGACATAAGTTCTCTATGGAGAACCAGATGACAAAGGATATGCCTCCTGTGTTCCTTCTGGCCTGCAAGGATGACGAGACTGTGGATTACCGCAACAGCGTTGACCTGGACCAGGCTCTTACCGAGGCTGGCGTAAGCCATGAGTTTGTCCTCCGTGAGACTGGCGGTCATGGCTTTGGTATGAATTATGGATGGGGAGACACACTTTACAGTTGGCTGAAAAAATTATACCATTGAAGAATGGAACTCTTATCCCCGGCCGGAAATATAGAAAAACTCTACTATGCCTATGAATATGGTGCCGACGCAGCATATATAGGGATAAAGAACTTCTCGCTCCGTGCCAAGGCAGACAACTTCTCGGCCGATGAATACGAGGCTATCCGCAGGGTAAAGGGCAATAAAAAACTCTACACTGCACTGAACATCTACTTCCATGACTCTGATATAGAGACTCTTGAGAAGGAATCCGACTACATACATCAGTATCCTCTGGATGGCTTTATTGTCAGCGATATCGGAATATTAGGTTTCCTCAAGAAGAACTTCCCTGATAAGGAACTCCATTTAAGCACCCAGGCAAACTGTGTTAATACCGAGGCTGCCAAGATGTACCGGGATATGGGCATAAAACGCATAGTTCTGGGAAGGGAGCTGTCTCTTAAGGAGATTGAGGCTATAAAGAATAATGTGCCTGGACTTGAGATTGAGGTCTTTGCCCATGGCGCTATGTGCCTGGCTTATTCAGGCCGCTGCTTCCTGAGCAAGTATCTGGCAGACCGCAGTGCCAATCAGGGAGACTGTGCCCATTCCTGCCGCTGGCAGTACAGAGTGCTGGAGGAATCGGAACGGCCCGGTGAATATTTCCCTGTTGTTCAGGGAGAGAACTTCACATCTATTCTCTCTTCAAAAGATCTGTGCATGATAGATCATCTCAAGGAGCTTAAAGATGCTGGGGTGGACTCCATAAAGATTGAAGGACGTATGAAGTCCATCTACTACACAGCTGTGATAACACGGGCTTACCGGAAACAGCTGGATTATATCGACGGAATTTCAAAAGAGGACCCCAAACCCTATGTGGATGAGATTTTCAATGTAAGCCATCGGGAATTCTCCACCGGCTTCTATTATGGCAAGGATGATATTGAGATGCCTACCTTCAAGTCCTATATGTCCGAGGCACAGTTTCTGGGCAGCATAGAAGAGCAGGTGGGCAAGGGACTTTACCGGCTTGATGTCAAGAATCAGATTCTTGCCTCTGACAGCATTGAATATATAGGTCCGGATCTTCTTTTTATGAAAGATGAAGGCTTTACTCTCCTGGATGAGGATATGCAGCCTGTTCCTAAGACAGATCATGGTAAAATTGCATATATAAAGACAGACAAAATGCTGAAAAAGGGATATATTATAAGAAAGAAGGGATAATGATCAGGAAAAAATCTCTTGTATTATTTTTATCTGTTTTCCTCTTTTTAATATGTCAGTCCGGTATGGCAGACTTCAAGAACCCTATCCAGTCGGTGTTCAACAAGCCTGATGTAACAACAGAAGGGCTTGATATCACATCCCTTACCTTTGATTCAATCGAGGGAATTCTTAATATCAAGATAAAAAACCTCAACTCTATATCCATAGATTATCCACAGGTAAACTGGAGCCTTAAGCTGGGAGATATACTCTATAAGTCAGAAGCTGTGCCGGATAAAGGGAAGATTGCCCCCAATACGGTGGAAGAACTTCAGATACCTGTCTCTATTCCTTTTGATGATCTGTACAAGAAACATCCTTCTTTGCAGAGGGTAGATGCTGTCCCATATACTGTGACTGCAGACTTTAATTTCAAGCTTCCTATTTTCGGAAAATCCACCAACTCTGTTGTGGCGACAGGTGAACTGCCTATGCTCAAGAAGCCGGTGGTGAACCTGGATTCTATCCAGCTTACATCTATGGAGCCGGAGCAGGTAGTCTTTGCTGTCACTGCTTCTCTGCAGAATAAAAACGGTTTTGATATTCATTTGGAAAGGGTGGATTATTCATTGATCATAAACAATACAAAGTGGGCAGCCGGAAATACCAGGCGCCAGATATTGGTAAGGCCGGCCCAGAAAGGTGACATACCTCTGAATATAGCACTCCGCACCAGCAGCATGGTATCAGAGGCCTATGCCCTTGTGCTGAGCGAGCAGGATGTGCGCTTCGACTTCAAGGGAACTCTTTATTGCAAGAGCAGCTCCCCCTATCTTAAGAGTTTTGAGCTTCCTTTCCAGCTTATTGGAACAAAACGGATAAAGCTTTGATATAAGGATTGAGACATGGCTAAACTGTGGTTTAAGAACTATGATTTGAACGAGCTTCTTGAGAAGTTCACTGTAGGAAACGATTATATTCTGGACAAGAATCTGGTGGTGTCAGACTGCCTTTGCAGCATTGCCCATATCCAGATGCTTTCTGAGATCGGGATTCTTACAAAAGCTGAATTCAAGGCTCTTAAAGCTGCTCTTCTTGAGATTATAAAGCTGGACAGGGAAGGGAAGTTCGAGATTAAGCTTTCGGACGAAGACTGTCATACTGCAATAGAAGGCTACCTGACTGCAAAGCTGGGAGAAGCTGGAAAGAAGGTGCACACTGGCCGGTCCAGAAATGACCAGGTTCTTACAGCAACCCGGTTCTATGCCAAGACAAGATTGCTGCAGATTATGGATAAAGCCCTTGATCTGGTGGATTCCCTGGTTGCATTTGCAGAGAAAAACAAGAATGTTCCTATGCCTGGCCGCACCCATATGCAGATTGCCATGCCTTCCTCTGTAGGACTGTGGGGTGCTGCTTTTGCAGAGGAGCTTCTGGATGACATAGCATTCTTGAAGGCAGCATATGACCTCAATAACCGCTCTCCTTTAGGATCTGCCGCAAGCTATGGTGTTCCCCTGCCTCTGGACCGGGAACTTACCGCATCCCTTTTAGGCTTTGCCGGAATACAGAACAATGTGCTCTATGCCAACAATTCCCGCGGCAAGATTGAGTCAATGATTGCCGATGCCCTTGAGCAGATGACCATTACATTCAGCAAGATGGCCCAGGATCTTATTATCTTCTCCATGCCTGAATTCGGCTATTTCTCCCTGCCTGCATCACTGTGCTCCGGGAGCAGCATAATGCCTCAGAAGAAGAATCCGGATGGTCTTGAGCTTCTGCGTGGAAAGGCAGCATCTGTTTCTGGTCTCTGCATGGGAATGAAGAATGTGGTAAGAGCTCTTCCCACCGGCTATAACCGGGATTTCCAGGAGACCAAGGAACTCTTTATCAAGATTCTTGATACCGCAGATATAAGCACTCAGGTGGCAAAGCTTACCATTGATGAGCTTAAGGTCAACAAGGATAAGCTTAAAGCTGGCTTTACCCCGGATATCTTTGCCACCGACGAAGCCCTGCGCCTGGTTGCTTCCGGCAAGAGCTTCAGGGATGCCTACAAAGAGGTCGGTCTGAATCTGGATAAGCTTTCAAACGAGGATCCTGTGGCTGCTCTCAAGAAGAGAACTTCCACCGGAACACCGGGCAATCTCAACCTTAAGTATGCAAAGAAAGCAGCTGCATCCTCAAGAGCTTTTGCAGAAGCCGAACACAATGCACTTCTTGATGCAGTCAAGAAGCTGACTGGGAAAAATATACTTCTTTAAAGGTTCTCCAGGTCTTTCCTGATTCTTTTTACTAAATCTATATCCTCGAAAATATCGGCAAGACGGAAGTTCATGAATCCTGACTGATCCACACCTGCTATATCACCAGGGCCCCTGAGCTTAAGGTCCCGTTCTGCAATCTCAAAGCCGTCATTGGTCTCTTTCATTATGCGCAGCCGCTCCTTGGCGTGGTCTGTAAGCTCGTTGCTGAACACCAGGAAAGTGTAGGCCTGCAGCTCGGAGCGGCCCACGCGGCCCCGCAGCTGGTGCAGGGATGAGAGACCGAACCGCTCTGCATGCTCAATGACCATGCAGGTGGCTGTCTTGACATCAACACCTACTTCCACAACGCTGGTAGCAATAAGAATCTGTATCTTGCCAGCTGCAAAATCTGTCATTATCTGCTCTTTATCCTCTTCCTTCATCTTGGAGTGGATAAGGGCGCACTTATAGTCGGGGAACACCTCTTTGCTCAGCTTCTCATGCATCTGGCTGGCATTCTTAAGGTTCATCTTCTCGGACTCATCGATCAGAGGGTATACAAAGTAGGCTTGGTGTCCCAGTGCCAGCTCTTTTCTTACCCAGGTATAGATTTTTTCCTCATTACCTTCCTTGACAGTATATGTGATTACAGGTTTTCTTCCGGGAGGCATGGTGCGGACAGTTGATATCTTGAGTTCTCCGAAGAATGCCATCTCCAAGGAACGTGGAATAGGGGTGGCAGACATCATTATGTAGTCAATCTGACGCCCTTTCTCCAGGAGTGCAGACCGCTGGATCACCCCGAACCGCTGCTGCTCATCTATAATTGCAAACTCCAGGTCTTTGAACACCACATTGCTGGAAAGCACTGCATGTGTTCCTATTAAAAGGTCAATCTCTCCCTTGGCCAGGGCAGTCAGCAGCAGCTCCCGCTTCTTGCCGGTAAGCTTGCCGGAAAGGAATGCAAGACGCACTCCGGTTCCCTCGAATATGCGGGAGGCAGTCTTCACATGCTGTTCGGCAAGAAGCTCGGTAGGTGCTATGAAGGCGGTCTGCATTCCTGCCTCGATATAGGGCAGGGCCGACAGGAAGCCTATCAAAGTCTTTCCGCATCCCACATCTCCCTGTATAATCCTGGCAATGCTCTCGTCTAAATTGGAGTCGGCATATATCTGGTCTATTACCTCAATCTGGTCGTCAGTAAGCTGGAATGGAAGGCTGGAGGCAACTTTGCGCTGAAGCTCCCGGGGCAGCTTCACAGTGCGTTTCTTGACTACCTTCCGTTTTTTCACAGCCTCTTTTATATTCTGCTCAAAAAGGAGAATCTCCTCATATTTCAAGGTACGGATTGCATCCTCAAGCTTCTCCTTGCTTTCCGGGAAGTGGATGTTGCGGATAGCATCCCGCCTGTCCAAAAGGCCGTTCAGCTGCCTCAGCTTCTCGGGTATTACATTCTCCTCGTACTGTCCCTGGAGTGTGTAGGCCTGCATTACGCTTTTGCGCAGGAAGTTCTGGGTAAGCTTGCCTGAAAGAGGGTAGATGGGAAGAATCTTGCCGAAGAACTGTGGATGGTCTGAGTAGAACTCATAATCGAAGTTTGAGCTCTGAAGCTCTCCGAACCGCACTTGGAACACTCCGGACAGGAATATTTTCCTGCCGACCTTGAGGGTGTTGGCCAGAAAGTTGCGGCCAAAGCAGATCAGCGATGCATATCCGGTGCCGTCCGATACTGTTATCTTAAGGGTCTGTTTGAAAGTCTGTCCGAAGTATTCCTGTCCTGTGACTGTGCATATTGTGTTAATCTTTACCTGCTGAGCCCCGAATGTGAATCCATCCTTGAACTGGACTATCCTGTCCCGGAACTCATAATCCCGGGGAAAGTATCCCATAAGGTCATCAAGAGTGGAGATGCCGGCCCCTTTAAGCTCCCTCAGGGAAGCCTGGCCAACACCTTTCAGGGACTCAAGAGTTGCCATCACATTCCCATAAGAAGGTTAGTCAGCGAAGTTATTCCAAAGCTGCCGACAGTAAGTATTACAGCCACCACAATTATTGATATGATCAGATTGAGCTGGTAACTGGATGAAGCATTCTTTATGAATAAGGATGCTATCCTGCTGGAAAGAGGAATGAAGAATACATCGCAGGAGTTGATGAAGGAGTTCATCTTGTTGGTGGTGAACATGAGGAATATATATCGTACTGCAGCAACCACCAGAACAGCCAGGAGCAGGGTCATGATAACGTTCCAGACTGATGATATTATGATTGCTATGACAGCCCACAGTGTTATGCTGCCAAGCTCCCGGATACGTCCCAGTATCTGATTAATGATTGAGAGAGTAAGGACGGCCAGCAGAGGAGAGAGATCGATATATCCTATCCTGGAGATGCGGAACTTCCTGAAAAAGTTGAGGAATGGATCAGTCAGCTGGCTTATCATTCTGGTGCCTCTTCCTTTTGGCCCTGAATAGATCCATTTAAGAATGATATCTACGACGATAAGCATTGTATAAAGCGAGAAAACAAATGCAAGGACTTCTAAAAACTTCAAAATAGCCTCCCTTATTCCTTCCAGAAATCTGTAACAAACTGCTTGAGTTCCGATTCTTCCGGCACATCAAAATCACTTTTTACCTTTATCTGATGATTAGCCTGAACCACAGTCTCTTTTCCTGTATCTCTTATATGCAAAAATACCGGGCAGCTTCCCTCATGGTCAAGCATATATTCCCTGAGCTTCTCAAGCTGTGCTTCGGTGAAAGGCTCCTCAAGAACTATATGAACCTGGCTGAAGCTGCTGTTCCTGTTTATGTCATCAATCTCCTGCACTCCGTCGCATCTGAGCTGTGGAGAATCCATATTACGCAGGTCTATCTGTCCTGTGAAACCCATAGCCTTGTCCATAGCTATAATAGGCTGGAATTCTTTCCAGACCTTGCTGAACAGCACTATGTCCAGGTCTCCGTCAAAAGTCTCTATGGTGACAACTCCCATGGCGCTGTTGCTCTTTGTGATTATGTTCCGTATATTCTTTACAAGTCCGATAATAGTATATTTCCTTCCCGGAGATGCGTGCTTCAGGTCATTCATTGGGAGTGTGACATGCTTCTGGTATATCTTCTTATACTTGTCCAGCGGATGTCCTGAGACATAGAAGCCAAGCCTTTCCTTCTCAAAGGCCAGCTTCTCCTTTATATCCCAGTCCGCAACCTCTTCCATAGCCGCCGGCTGCATAGCCACATCATCATCTCCGAAGAGGGATATCATGCCCATCTTCTCCTTCTCCTGCTCGGCGGCATAGTAGTCTGCAAGCCGCTCTGCATTGTAAGCCAGCTTGGCTCTGTTAGGCTCCAGTCCGTCAAATACGCCGGCCTTTATAAGAGAATCAATGACCCGCTTGTTAAGGACACGCAGGTCAACCCGCTTGAGGAAGTCGTCAAAGCTCTTGAAAGGGCCACCTTCGGAACGGGCTCTTAAAATCTCGTCCACCACAGCATCGCCAGTATCCTTGATTCCCTGGATGCCGTAGACAATCTTTCCCTGGTCAACTGTAAAGAACTTCTCCGACACATTTATGGTAGGTGGGAGCACCTTGAGCTTCATGGCCTTGGTCTCTGCCAGGTACATCTTGAAGTGGTCCGGGTTTCCTATCTCGTTAGTCAGGTTTGCAGCCATGAATTCAGCAGGGTAGTGGCATTTAAGGTATGCAGTCCGGTATGCCACCACAGAATAGGCGGCTGCATGACTTTTGTTGAAGCCGTATCTGGAGAATGGAATCAGATCATCGAATATCTTTTTTGCAAGATCTACGTTATAGCCCTTTTCCTTGGCACCCTCCAGGAACTCCTTCTCCTGGGCCAGAAGCTTGTCCACCTTCTTCTTTGACATGTTGCGCCGCAGGATATCGGCATTGCCCAGGGAGAAACCTCCTATTATCTGGGCAACCTTCATCACCTGCTCCTGATATACAATTACACCATAGGTGTTCTTAAGCACAGGCTCCAGGTCCGGATGAGGGTATGTTATCTGCTCCTTGCCGTTCTTGCAGTTACAGAACTTAGGAATATTATCCATCGGACCCGGCCGGAAAAGGGCATTCAAGGCAATCAGGTCCTCTATGCAGGTCGGTTTTGCCTCCCTCAGGACTTTCTGCATTCCCATGCTTTCAAACTGGAACACGGCTGTGCTCTTTCCGGCACTCAGCATGGCATAGGTCTTCTTGTCGTCCATAGGAATGGTGCTGGCATCAAAGTCAGGTTCCTTTTTGCGTATAAGTTCTTCGCAGTGCTTGATGACATCAAGGGTCTTGAGCCCAAGGAAGTCCATCTTCACAAGGCCGCAGTTCTCAATCTTATCCATGGTGTACTGGGTGGCTACGCTGTTTGCCTTGTCATCCTTGGTTCCCTTGAAGAGAGGAACATATTCGGAAAGCTCTTTCTCTCCTATTACTATGCCTGCCGCATGCAGCGAAGCGTGGCGGGCCATGTTCTCAAGGTATTTGGACTCCTTGAAAAGCCGCTCGTAGACACCACCTTTCTCCTTAAGGGCAATAAGCTCAGGGATTCCCACCAGCTCAGGTATCTTGCTGAGCTCGGGATCCTGCCTGAACTTCTCAACCTCACCCAGCATGGAGGCAAGGGATGCCTTTTTATGGGGCATATCAGGAATAAGTTTTGCAATATCGTTGGACTCGGCGAACGGAATCTCAAGGACCCGGGCCACATCCTTTATTACAGCCTTTGCCTTAAGTGTTCCGAAGGTAATGATCTGGCCCACTTTCTCGGCCCCGTATTTTCGTGTGACATAGTCAATCACCTGCTGCCGTCCCTCGTTGGCAAAATCCACGTCAAAGTCTGGCAGAGAGACTCTGTCTTTATTAAGGAAACGCTCAAACAGAAGATCATACTTTAGAGGGTCAATATCAGTTATCTTGAGACAGTAGGCAACTATTGAGCCGGCTCCCGAGCCCCGTCCTGGGCCGACAGGAATGCCATGGTCCTTTGACCAGTTGATGAAATCTGCCACAATAAGGAAGTAGCCGGGGAATTTCATGTCTATTATTGTATTGAGTTCGTATTCAACCCGTTCCTTTATCTTGCCTGAGGTAATCGCCCTGGGTGGGGAATTCGGCCGGAATCTCGAATATAGGGAATCTTGGCCCCGGAAACTCAATCTCCAGGTTGCACATCTCCTCTATGAGCTTTGTGTTGCTTATAGCCTCAGGAGCATAGGGGAAGAGGGCAGCCATCTCGTCGGGGCTCTTCATGTAGAACTGGTCGTTGTAGAATGTCAATCGTCCCGGTGAGTTTATAGTCTTCTGGGTTCCTATGCAGATCAGAAGCTCCTGGGCTGTGGAGTGCTCCCGGTTAAGATAGTGGATGTCGTTGGTGGCAATCACCGGTATGCCGGTTCTCTTGGATATCTCCAGAAGCCCCTGGTTTGATATCTTCTCCTCCGGGATGCCGTGGTCCTGGAGCTCCAGGAAGTAGTTGCCTTTCCCGAATATATCGTTGAACCTCATGGCCATGGAGGCGGCTTCGTCCAGCTTGCCATTTATGATAAGTTTAGGAACGACGCCGGCAATGCAGGCGCTGGAGCATACAAGCCCCTCGTGGTACTGCTCCAGGACCTCGAAATCAATCCTTGGCTTATAATAGTAGCCGTCGATGTAGGCGGTGGAGTTCAGCTTCATCAGGTTCCTGTAGCCTGTATTGTCCTTTGCCAGGAGAATCAGGTGATAATACTTGTTTCCGAACTCTGTGCCTGTCTTTATCTTCCTTGAGTCCTCCGCCATGTAGAATTCACATCCTACAATAGGCTTGATATCGTTTTCCCTGCATTTCTCATAGAAGTTCAGGGCTCCGAACATATTCCCGTGGTCAGTGATGGCTATGGATTTCATGCCGAAGCTCTTTGCTTTGGCCACCATGTCACCTATCTTCATTGCTCCGTCCAGGAGCGAGTAGTCTGTATGATTATGTAAATGGACAAATTCCGTCATAATAAAATCCCTCCTTTTAAACAAGAGAAACAATAACAGAATGAAGTGCTGAATCTCAGCGCTTATAACTTCAGACGAAAAGATTTTTATAATTTATTTAGCTATAATGATTTAAAAGTCTTTTAAAAAATGAGTTTTTTTTAATTTCTACAATTTCAAAAAGCAAATGCTTTATTTATAGAATCAAACAGGGATAAAATATCGGTGGAAACCTTTATTTATCGATGTTTATATTACTTTTTGAAATGAACACATGAGAATAATATGCCTTCAAATAAGAATCCTGCCAGTTGCTTTTAGCCTGGCCAAGACACCATACTTTGGAAACCAGAAAGGCAGCCGAATCAAATAAAGTCATAAAGAGCTCTATTGCAGAATCTGTTGAAAAACCCCGCCCCACTGCACATTCCATGAACTCATCGAACTCTTTCTCTGCCTCTATGACAGCTTTCCGTTTTCCCATATCGCGCCGAAATATATCAGCTTTCGCAAAGTCCCATCCAGCGGCAAGCTGAACAATATGAATAAACTGTTCTATAAAC
>CADAEX010000025.1 GCA_902787125.1 uncultured Spirochaetaceae bacterium | reverse complement strand
TTTGTCAGTTGGAACATAAATCGTTCCGGGAATCTATCAATATTTCTTTTGACTGCCTGATTAAGTACTTTTGTCTCCACCCCGTACAGCTCTGCTAAATCCCGGTCCAGCATCACCTGCTGCCCCCTGATTACCAGTATCTTATTTTCGATATTCAGTAACTCATTCATACAATCCTCCTGCATGGTTTATCTATATACACAACGAAAAATGCGATTCTGCTTCAAGTTTTAGAAAAAAGTTGAAAAAATTTTAAGCGTAGTTCTTCTATCCCAGGCATAGAAAAGAATGGAAAAAAAGATATGTGCCAAGCTGAGGGCACCCCTGGCGGTGTTACAGGCTATGCCTGTTTACCGAGCAGGGGTGTTCTTGAGCTTGGCTTGTATTTTTGTTGGGATTTTCTATCACTTGTCAAACAAGAACTATGTTTATATATTTAAACTATGAAGGTTGGCTTTTATCAGTTTGTCCCGGAATTCGGGAATGTTGAGAAAAATATAGCGACCATGGTGAATGCAGTCCGCTCTGCCGATGCAGACCTTGTTGTGTTCCCAGAACTGGCTACATCGGGCTATCTTTTCCTTGAGCAGGAGGAAGTAGAGAAAACTGCCAGCACTGTACCAGGTCCTATGTCTGACGCGTTCTCCAAAGTGGCTGCAGAGACAGACACCGCCGTGGTTGCAGGCTTCCCGGAGAAGGCTGACGGTGTTTACTACAACTCAGCCCTTATAGCCACACCTGACGGAAAAGTGCAGGTATACCGGAAGAACCACCTGTTCAATGAAGAGAAGCTTTTCTTCAAGCCTGGCAACTTAGGTTTCCCGGTATTCGAGGTCAATGGAGTGAAAATAGGTGTCCTGATCTGCTTTGACCATATGTTCCCGGAATCGGCCCGGACTCTGGCCCTTGAAGGGGCACAGATAATCTGTCATCCTGCAAACCTGGTTCTGCCTGGTTTTGCCCAGATAACATCCTGCTGCAGAGCTTTGGAGAACGGCGTTTTCTGGGTTCTGGCAAACCGTCACGGAACTGAAGACCGGAAGGGCAGGAACTTGTCCTATTCTGGTTTAAGCCGGATAGTGGACAACCGGGGCAATGTGATTGCATCGGCAGGCCCGGCAGATACCGGCTTCTACGGCGTGGAAATAGATCCTGCCAAGGCTTTTGATAAAAAAGTGGCACCTATGGCAGACCTGTTTGCAGACCGGCGTCCAGAGCTATATAATGAGATAACAAAATAACGAGGTAAAAAGATGAAATATAAGGCAATGCTTGTTTTAGGCTCCACAGGAGCAGGAAAAACTCCCTTTGGCGACCAGATGGAGACCCAGGAGCTTTGGTATAACACCTACCATCACTTCGATTTCGGTCAGCAGCTGCGGGATGCAGTTAAAGATGATGCCACACTTCTGACACCGGAAGAGAAAGCTACTGTAAAAGGACTTCTTGAGTCCAACCAGCTCCTTGAGGATAAGGACTTCCCTATTGCAGAGAAGCTGCTGAAAGCTTTCATCGAAAAGCGTCAGGTGCAGCCTGAGGATGTAATTATCTTAAACGGTCTGCCACGCCATGTGGGACAGGCAAATGCACTGAGCAATCTTGTGAATATCAAGTTTGTACTTTTCCTCAACTGTCCACCGGAAGTGGCATACGAGCGGATCAAGTATAACTCTGGTGGCGACAGAACCGACAGAACAGATGATTCTCTGGAAGAAGTAAAGAGAAAAGTGAATATCTTCTACGACCAGACATTCCCTCTGATTGAGTATTACAGAAGCCGGGACATAAATATTGTTGAGGTGGCTGTGGATATAGACACCCTGCCGCTCTTTATTATCCAGGACCTGGGTACTCTGGATGCTATGGTCTAAGCCTCGGCAAAATGACTGAATGACAGACTGAAAGTTCCTCTTCCCTGGGTCAGGCTCCGCAGAGTAGTGGAGTAGCCGAACATCTTGGCCAGCGCTGCCTGTGCCTTCACATGCTCGCTGCCATTGCGGCTTTCCAGACTCTCTACCAGACCGCCCCGGGCAGTCATGTTGCTTATCACTTCGCCTATGTACTCCTTAGGAGTTGCAATATCCACATTCATTATTGGCTCCAGCTTGACCGGGGCGGCCTCTCGGCAGGCGTTGTCGAAGCCCATGGCTCCGGCAGCCTCGTAGGCAAACTCGGTGGCTGTAAGTTCGTTGTATTCGGCATCTATAAGTTCAACTGCAACCTCTACCATCGGATAACCGAACAGGGAACCGGAAGTGAAGCTGCCGGTGACACCCCGCTTTACTGCCTCGATAAACTCCATCGGGAGCTTCTTCTTAAGTTTGTCATCATATGTGAACTTGTTCTCTGAGCCCTGACCGGCAGGAGCAACCCGCAGGGTGATCTGGGCAAAGTTCTCCTTGTTGGCAATGACTTTGTCAAACTTCTCCACATGGGTGACTTCCTTGGTTATGGACTCCTTGTAGGATACCTGCGGGTTGCCCACATTGGCCGCAACCTTGAAATCCTTTACAATTCTGGTCACCAGGATATCCAGGTGCAGTTCTCCCATGCCGGAGATAATAAGCTGTCCGGTCTCCTCGCTCTCTTTTGCCACAAAGGTAGGGTCTTCCTTGGAAAGGATTTCAAGGACGCTCTTAAGCTTGTCACGGTCAGACATGGTCTTAGGCTCGATGGCAACCGAGATTACAGGCTCCGGGAACTCAATGTTCTCAAGGAGCACCTGGAAGGACTCGTTGCCTATGGTGTCGCCGGTCTGGGCCAACTTGAAGCCGATGACAGCTCCGATGTCGCCTGCCGAGAGGGTGTCTATAGCCTCCTGCTTGTTGGAGTGCATTCTGAAGAGTCTTGTTATTCTTTCACGTTTTCCTTTGCTTATGTTCATTACAGCAGTGCCATTGGAGATACTGCCTGAATACATCCTGATAAAGCACAGAGAACCTGCAGCCGGGTCATTCTGGATCTTGAATACCAGTCCCAGGGGTCTGCCGGAGGGATTGCAGGGCACTTCCACCTGATCTCCTTTCTTTGCATGGACACCGATTGCAGGGGGCATCTCGTCAGGTGATGGGAGGTAATCAACTACACCGTCCAATAGGCATTGTACTCCGGTATTCTTAAGGGAAGATCCCACAAATACAGGAAGCAGGTTGCCCTCTATTGTAGCCTTGCGGATAGTGGCCTTGATCATGTCCAAAGGAATCTCGTCACCGTTCAGATAAAGCTCGGTGATTTCATCAGAGAATGCAGATATATTGTCCAGAAGAGAGTCACGCCATTGGGATGCCAGTTCCTTCCGTTCATCAGCTATGTCAGAGGTGGTCATTGTCACCCCTTTGTCGGCCGGGTCGAACCGTATCTCCTTCTGGTTCAGGATATCTATGACACCCTCAAACTCATTTTCTGCTCCGATAGGGAGGAAGAGTGGCACCGGGTTTGCACCCAGCTTCTCCTTGATCTCATCCACAACAGCAAAGAAGTTTGCACCCATCCGGTCCATCTTGTTGATGAATGCGATCCGCGGTACCTTGTACTTCTGTGCCTGTTTCCATACAGTCTCGGACTGGGGCTCCACACCGCCCACTGCACAGAATATGGCAACTCCGCCATCCAGAACTCTTAATGAACGCTCAACTTCGGCTGTAAAGTCCACATGGCCCGGGGTGTCGATGATATTTATCTGATGATCCCGCCAGTAGCATGTAGTTGCAGCTGAGGTAATGGTTATACCCCGGTCCTGTTCCTGCTCCATCCAGTCCATGGTGGCTTCGCCGTTGTCGACTTCGCCTATCTTGTGGTTTTCTCCGGTATAGAAGAGGATACGTTCTGTGGTGGTTGTCTTTCCGGCATCAATATGTGCCATGATGCCGATATTGCGCATATTCTTAAGCGTCATAAAATCTCCGGTCAAATATTCAGGTCTTTCTCGTGGAGCACAACTCCACCGGCAACAAGCTTCTTCTGCAGATCCTTCACATCAATTCCTGGAATATCATCGTAGCATGCTGCGGCAATACCGGCAGCTTCTCCCATTACTGCACAGGCCGGGATAACTCTTGAGGCATCCCACATATGTTCGGTGACAGATACGTTTCTTCCTGCAGTGATAAGGTTTTTGACCTCTTTGTTGTAAAGTGTCCTGAAAGGCATCTCATAGACAGGACCCCGTTTCTTCCAGTTGCTGTACATTCCGATGGAATCTTCAAAGAACTTGTGCTCATCAGCTACGTCATAGGTATATTCACCCACAATCCGTCTTGTCATCCGGATCTGAGGAATAGTGGCAATGAGGGTAGGAACATGGTTGGGGTCGCTCTTCCGTTTAAGAACAATATCCCGGAGTGTCTGCTCGTGGGAAAGCTGCATCATCTCAGAAAGCTCAAAGCCGCTCAAGCCGGTGAACCGTCTGTCGATGAGAGGTTTTCTCTCGTTGTTTCCGGTCTTTTCCTCATCTGGAATATCTGCCGCACCAATCTGATTCAGTTTGTGCCAGTTGTCCTTGATGGAGAAATACCATGCCGCCAGCACATTTCCTGCCTTGAAGGTCTCTTCAGGCATCTTTGCAAAGTGCACAATGTCGGCATCACCGGTTGCATCCACGATATTCTTGAATTTTATGGCAAATCGGCCGCTCTTGTTCTGGGCAATGATTGCCTCAATCCTGTCAGCGTCCCTTTTGACATCGCAGATCTCGGTTCCATATAGTATCCGTACGCCGTTCTTGTTGAGAAGTTTTTCTGACTCCAGTGCAAAGAGGGAAGCGTTGTACTGAACTTCAAACCTCTTGCCATCCCTCTTTTCCTCGAAGGTGCCGTTCTCAAGCCATGCCTTTGGGTAACGGCTTTCCACCAGATGTTTTATGGAAAGCATGAAAAGTTCCTGACAGATTCCAAAAGAAACCTGGTGTCCCATTCCATCATCTATAGGCAGATATATAGCAATAAGTCCTGATGTGGCAAGACCGCCCAGGATCCAGGATCTTTCAATCATGGTAACCTTGGCTCCGGCCCTGGCTGCTGCCAGTGCTGCCGCAATTCCGGCAATTCCGCCACCTGCAACCAGTACGTCACATTCCTCTACAACAGGGGTATCAAAACTTTCACGAATTATTTCCATAGTATAATCACTCCTTGGATACAATATTCCATTATAATTATATCCAGTTCAAAAAGAAGAGAGAGAAATCCAAGGAGGAAATCTTGAGAAAAATTTTATTAGTTTGTCTGATTGCTCTTCTTGCAGTAAGTGCATTCGCCGGCGGATCCGGAGAAAAGGCTGCCAAAGGCTCTGATATGCCTAAGGAAATCACAGTAGCTATTCCTGCACTTCCAGCAACAATGGAGCCTGGAAAGGAAGTTCTGGTGTCAATGTACCGCGTATTCATGAACGTTTATGACAACCTTATTGTCACCGACTATGAGAACAACACAGGTATGGTACCTGCTCTGGCAGAGTCCTGGAAACAGATCGACTCCCAGACCCTTGAGGTTCACCTGAGAAAAGGTGTCAAGTTCCACAATGGAACAGATTTCAATGCAGATGACGTTCTGGTGACATTCAGCCAGGAAAGACTTTTCGGCGACAAGCCTGCAGTCGGTGTAAAGGACAAGAACTGGTCTGCTTTCAAGGAAGTTCAGAAGATTGATGACTACACAGTCCGGTTCATCACAAAGAAACCGGACCCGACAATGGTTCAGATCCTGTCACTCCCTTGCTACTCGATCATCAGCGGTGAAGATTTCAAGGCAACACCATTTGTTGATTGGCAGTTCAAGCCAGTTGGAACAGGTCCTTATAAAATTGTAGACTTTGATGCAGAAGACCACCTGATCGTAGAGAAAAACCCAGAGTACTGGGGCGGCGAGCCTGCATTCGACAAGATCACCTTCAAGGTTGTAAAAGAGATTGCGGCAAGAATCGCAGGACTCCAGTCCGGAGACTATCAGGTTATCTGTGACGTTCCTACCGATTTCCATGCGACAGTAAATGCAGATCCTAATACAGAGATTGTAGGTGGACCTATTGCAGTTGCAAGAACCATTTACATGAACATGCATAAGCCATACATGGACATTCACCTGAGAAAAGCTCTTTGCTATGCTATCGACCGTGATGCATTGGTAAGAGACCTCTGGAACAACATGGTGGACGTTCCTCATGGAATCCAGTACGAGAACTTCGGAGATATGTATGTAAAAGAGCATCCGGCTCCAAAGTATGACCCGGAAGAGGCTAAGAAAGAGCTGGCTAAGTCCGAATATGTGAAGATGGGATCTCCTGACCTGGTATTCAGAATCATGAGAGACTACTACCCGGGAGAGGTTGATACATCCCAGGCTTGTGTAGAGATGTGGAAGAAAGTCGGAATCAACGTAAAGATCGAAGTATGCGAGAACCAGCAGCAGGTCAACGCTACCGATGCCAACAAGATCAGAACTCTTGACCTTAGAAACACAATGCATAACACACTGTTCCCAGACCCGGTAGGAGGTCTCTGGAGAACATTCAAGCCGTCATATGATGCAACCCGGTACTATAACTGGGATTCCAGAAAGTTTGCTGAGTACGGCGAGATCCTGAGCACCAGCATCGACCCTGCAGAAAGAAAGGCAGCTGTAAAGGCTATGCTTATCGAATGGGACGAGAACCCACCTGCAGTTATGCTGTACAACACTCCTATGTTCTACGGAAAAGCTAAGAACATCAAGTGGAAGTCATATCCTTGCTACTTCATGGACTTCGGCCCACGGAACGTAAAGAAGTGAAATAAACACAAGTTATTGTGAATTTGGGGAACAGAAAACAATCTGTTCCCCTTTTTTATTTTAAAAATAAGGAAAATACGTATATTGCGTGGTATAACAATTGGGTATAGAATACATAATGAGAGGGTATGCATGAAAAATAATCTTACTGGCTTACGTTTTGTTATTGCTTATAACACCTCTGGCATGGTGGGTGCTAAAAAATCAGTTGAGGAAATCATTGATATATGCAAGTACTCAGGCTTCTATGGCCTTGAGGGAGATGATGAGGGAATATTCGCAGGCAAATCTGTGGATGAGCTTGCCAAGATGGGAGAAAAGTTCAAGGCAGCCGGTCTTTCCATCGGCACATTCCATCTGCCATATAAAGATCCTGTTCTGGACGATATAGCTACTTTATACGAAGTTGACCGCCGGAAGATGGTGGATAAGATGAAGTATTGGATGGAGCGGGCTGTGGCTGTGGGAAGCACAATCGGTATCCTGCATCCGACTACAAGAAAAGGCTACAATGTTGATATCGAGGGACTTGACCGGATCTGCGCCCAGGCAGGCAAGACACTGCAGGAGCTTTTAAAGTTCGGAGAACAGTTCAACTTCAAGATTGCACTTGAGAATATGCTGCCATATTCCGGCGGCCGGCTGGGATGCAAGAACGAGCATATGATCAAGCTGTACCAGGAGAATAAGCACCCGAACCTGGGATTCTGCCTGGACACAGGACATTCGCTGGTAGCCCACGGACCCAATGCCATGAGCTGCTATGAGGCTATGAAAGATCACCTCATTGCTTTCCACATGCAGGATAATGCCGGGGATAAGGATTCCCACCTGCAGCCTGGGAAGGGAAATTACTTCTGGAAGGAATTGTTCACTGCGCTTAACAGAACCGGGTTTGACGGAAATGTATGTGTGGAAGCGCCGCCTTTCACATTCGGCCCGAATTATTCAAAGGAAGCATGGAAAAAGATGTTCACCGAGCTCAATGAGCTGGTAGATAAAAGTTTGAAATAATTTTTTAAAATAAAAAGGAGAGGAAAATGAAGAAATTTTTACTGACATGCTTGATGCTGTTTGTTGCATTGAGTCTGTTTGCCGGCGGAAGCGGCGAGAAAAAAGGCAATGCTGTCGAAGAAGTAGTTATTGCTGTTCCTGCACTGCCAGCAACAATGGAGCCTGGTGACAATTCAAACCAGACAGTAGCTATGTATAAGGTGTTCATGAACATGTATGATACCCTTATCAAGATTGACTACAAGAACAATACCGGTATCAAACCTGGTCTTGCAGAATCTTGGAAGCGGATCGACGACACCACACTGGAGCTCTACCTGAGAAAGGGAGTTAAATTCCACGACGGTTCAGATTTCACAGCAGATGATGTTGTGTGTCTGTTCGGACCTAGAAGACCATTCTCAAAAGACTCCATCATGGGAAAGGATAAGAACTTCCCTAACTTCAAGGAAGTGCAGAAGATTGATGACTACACAGTAAGAATCATCACAAAGAAAGCTGATCCTGCAGTAGAGCAGATTCTTTCTCTTCCTTCTTATTCTATTATCAGCAGCAAGGGTTTCAACTCCACAGATTTCAAGGAATGGCAGTTCAAGCCGATCGGAACAGGTCCTTACAAGATTGTAGAGTTTGTTGACGCAGAGCAGCTGGCACTTGAGGCCAACGAAGACTACTGGGGAGGCAAGCCTGCATATAAGAAGCTGACATTCAAGGTTGTTCCTGAAGTTGCAGCAAGAATCGCAGGACTTTCCGCAGGTGACTTCAACATCATCACCGATGTTCCACCTGACATGTTCTCCACTGTAAAGGCAAATGACAATGTTGAGATTGTGGGCGGTGCAATCACCACAGCTAGAACAATCTATTTCAATATGCACAAGCCATACATGGATGTTCATCTGAGACATGCCATGACATATGCTATCGACAGAGAGCTTCTTGTAAAGACACTGTGGAACGGCATGGTAGAGGTTCCTAACGGAATCCAGTGGCCTGTATATGGCGATATGTACATCAAGGAGCATCCAAAGGCTATCTACGATGTAGAGCTTGCAAAGAAAGAGCTTGCACAGTCTGAATATGTTAAGATGGGTTCTCCTGTAATGGTTTACAGAGTTCTGAAGGATTATTACACAGGCGAGCTTGACACAGCACAGGCTTGTATCGAGATGTGGAAGAAGATCGGAATCAATGTGGAGATCCAGGTATGCGAGAACTGGTCACAGGTAAACGCACAGGATGCCAACGGAATCAGAACCTACGACTTGAGAAACACATCCCACAACGGACTGTTCCCAGACCCGGTATCAGGTCTCTGGAGAACATATAAGCCAAGCTACGATGCAACCAAGTGGAACAACTGGAAAGCTCCTGACTTCCACGAGCAGGGGGCAATCCTTGAATCCTCCACAGACCCGGCTGTAAGACGGGCTGCATTCAAGAGAATGCTGGAGATCTGGGATGAGAACCCACCGGCAGTCATGCTGTACAGCAACGCTGTATTCTTCGGAAAGCAGAAGAATGTAGATTGGACACCTTATGGATGTCAGTTCATGGACTTTGGTCCGGACAACGTAAAAGCAAAATAATTTAGTTGACAAGGCGGGAATAAATTGCTTCATGTAAAAAATCTTAAAGTTGATTTTGAGGTGGACGGACGGAGAATCCGTATACTTCATGGAGTTGACTTGGATCTTGAAGAAGGCGAGACTCTCGGCCTGGTAGGGGAGAGCGGGTGCGGAAAAAGCGTCACCTGCTCTGCCATCTTACGCATCCTTGCCGATAACGCTACTGTTACCGGCGAGGTTATGTATGACGGGACCGACCTTCTTAAGCTGCCTGCATCAAAAATGGAGGAAATCCGGGGAAAGGATATCACAATGATCTTCCAGGATCCTGTGGTTTATATGAACCCGGTCAAGACTATCGGAAACCAGATTACCGAAGTTATACACCTTCATGAGAAATGCTCCCAGGCAGAAGCTGATAAGAAAGCTATCGATCTTCTGACCCAGGTGGGTATTCCACATCCTGAGACACGGCTTAAATACTATCCGCACCAGCTGTCGGGCGGTCTGTGCCAGAGAGTCATGATTGCCATGGCTTTGGCCTGCAAACCTAAGCTTCTTATGGCGGACGAGCCTACCACTGCCCTGGATGTTACAGTACAGGCACAGATTCTTGATCTTCTCCGGAGTCTTAATAAGAAACTGGGTATGGCTACAATCCTTGTAACTCACGATCTGGGCGTTATTGCAGAAAATGTAAAGCGTGTAATGGTCATGTATGCAGGTGTGGTTGTAGAGGAAGGCCCTGTTGATATTATCTTCAAGAAGCCGGCTCATCCCTATACAGAAGGACTTTTGAATTCCCTGCCAAAGATGGATGGTCAGGAAGGAGACCTGATTCCTATAGAAGGTTCGGTTCCTGCTCCTGACAAGCGGCCTGCAGGCTGCTGCTTCGGACCCAGGTGCAAATATATGACTGATGAATGTCTTAAAGGACAGCCGAAGCTTACCACTATCAACGGAACACATCGATGTGCCTGCTTCCATCCGGTGCACGGAACATATGGAGGCGAGGCATGAGAGAAAAACTTGTAGAAGCCAAAGGACTGTATAAACAGTATGCCCTTAAGTCTGACAAGCTGTTTGCAAAGCGGAGATATCTGAAGGCTGTAGACGGCGTCACCTTTGATATTTACAAAGGAGAGTTCTTTGGAGTTGTAGGAGAAAGCGGCTGCGGTAAATCAACCACTGCAAAGCTTATCCTTGATATGGAGCATCCTACCAAGGGAACAGTCCTGTTCAAGGGGCGGGATATGTCGACCCTCAAGCCTAAGGAGTGGAGAGCCATCCGTCTGGATATGCAGATGATTTTCCAAGATCCTCTTGGTGCTCTTGACCCATATATGTGTGTTGGAAAACAGATTATGGAGCCCCTCGAGATTCACAATATCGGGGATCCGAAAGACCGGAAGCAGATGGTTCTGGATATGCTGGCGGCTGTAAGCCTTAAGCCTATTTTCTACGACCGCTATCCCCATGAGCTTTCGGGTGGCCAGCGGCAGAGAATAGTACTGGCAAGAGCTCTTATAGTTAAGCCCCAGCTTTTAGTCTGCGATGAACCTATATCTGCGCTGGATGTATCAATCCAGGCTCAGGTTGTAAACCTGTTCAAGCGGATTCATAAAGAATTAAATCTGACATTTATGTTCATAAGTCACGACCTGCGTATTGTAAAGCATGTGTGTGACAGAATAATAGTTATGTACCTTGGAAGAGTGGTGGAGGAGGCAGAGAGCGACGAGCTTTTTGCAAATACACTTCATCCATATTCCCAGGCGCTTATCTCTGCAGTACCGTCCCTTACCCCTGATGCCCAGGCTAAACGGATTATGCTGCATGGAGATCCACCGAACCCTATAGACCTGCCCAAAGGCTGCAGGTTTGCTTCCCGGTGTTCTAAATGTACACCACGGTGTCTTGAGTCGGAACCGGAACTGGTGGATATGGGTAATGGGCACAAGGTTGCCTGTTTCTTGGTTACAGGAAAGTAAGGAAGGAATATATGCACGTTAAATACTTTTTAGTTAAAACTCTTAGAGCTTTTCTCACAACATTCCTTCTGGTTGTGTTTGTTTTCTTTGTTCTCAGAATTACCGGAGACCCGGCTCAGGCCATGCTGCCGGATGATGCCACCGAAGAAGATTACATCGAATTCAGACAGCTGTGGGGACTGGATAAGCCTCTTATGGAACAGTTCTATATCTACTGCAAGAACTTTGTTCACGGTGACTTCGGCCAGTCGTATAAAGATGGACGGGATGTTTTCGAGATCATAAGTCAGCGTCTTCCAAAGTCGGTATGGCTTATGGGTATGTCTATCATCTTCTCCATTGTGGTGGGGTTGCCGCTGGGTATATACGCGGCCTTGCACAGGAACTCCTTCGGAGACCGATTTATTATGGGAACGGCGGTCTTCGGATTCTCTATGCCGAACTTCTTCCTGGGTATCATGTTCATCCTGATATTCTCCATGAAGCTCCACTGGCTCCCAAGTGCAGGAAGTGACACCTGGCTTCATCTTCTTATGCCTATGATCACCATAGGTATGACCAGAATGGGATCCTATGCACGTTATACCCGTTCTGCCATGCTGAACGTTCTTTCCAAGCCATATATCATCACAGCCAAGGCTAAAGGTGCCAACCGGAACAGGATGGTTTACCTCCATGCCCTGCCGAATGCTGCAATTCCTATTGTAACTGTAATCGGAACCAGTATAGGACATATGGTAGGTGGAAGTGTAGTAATTGAAAACGTATTTGCCTGGCCTGGAGTCGGACGGCTTCTGGTATCTTCTGTTGCAGTCCGGGACCTTCCTGTAGTGCAGGCAATCGTTATTATCATGGGCTTGGCAATGGTTCTTGCAAATCTTCTTGTAGACTTTACTTACGGACTTCTTGACCCACGGATCAGAGTTACAGCAGGAGACAAATGATGAGCGACAATGTTAAAAATGAAAAAGTAAAATTTGAAGTTCTAAGCGGCGTTGTCGGACAGGAGACAAAACTTCAGAAAGTCTTCAGAAAAGTGCCTCCTATGATCATGCTCTGTATAGCATGGCTCCTGTTCATGTTCATTGTGGCTGTGTTCTGGGAACAGTTTGCTCCTTTTGATTACGAGGCGCAGGATCTGTCACATCGTCTTTCCGTCCCTAAGATTTTTGGTGGTAACGATACTGTGCACATTCTGGGTACCGACTCTCTGGGGCGGGACTTCTTAAGCCGTCTTATAAGATCCATACGTACCAGCCTTCTGGTTGCATTCTGCGGAACTATAATCACAGCTGTCCTGGGTACAACTCTTGGCTTTGTTGCTGCCCATTTCAGAGGCTGGGTTGATGAGGCCATAATGATGCTGGTGGACTTCCAGTACTCACTGCCGTTCATGATTCTGGCTCTGCTGGTAATCGCATTCTTCGGAAACAACCTGGTGTTCTTCGTATTCCTTCTTGGTATCGAGGGGTGGAACAAATATGCCAGAATGTCCCGAGGTATGGCGCTTTCAGCTCAGAACAACGGCTATGCTGTTGCCATAAGGCAGCTTGGGGCAAGCCCGGTGCGGCTCTACACAAAGCATATTCTTCCTAACGTATCAAACATCCTGATTGTAGAGCTTACTCTGAACTTCCCTGCAAAGATTCTTGCAGAGACATCCTTGAGCTTCCTGGGACTTGGAATCCAGCCTCCTGACACATCGTTGGGAAGCCTCCTTTCCTTTGGAAGAGCCTATATGATGACCAACTGGTGGCTTGCGGTCATTCCAGGTCTCACCATCTTCCTGACCACATTGAGCATGTGCCTTCTGGGAGACTGGGTCCGGGATACTATAGACCCGACCATCCGGAAATAATTTTTGCCGACGGCAGAAAGGAAGGGTACAGGGATTGCCCCTGTACCCTCTTTTTTTACGCCATGACCAGTTCCTTCTGAGCCTGCTTGCTCTTCTTCTGCTTGGTCTGTCCCTTTTCTTCCGGAGATGCAGGTGCAGCTTCCGGTGCAGTCTCGGCAGCTGTCTTCTCTGCGGCAGTCACCGGCTTGGCCTCAATGTGCTCTGCCACAATCTTGATCCTGCTTCTGGCCTTGCCATCCTCGCTGTTCCATCTGTCCTGCTTAAGCCGTCCTACCACCCGGACGCCGGAGCCCTTGACCAGCATGCTGCGGCAGCTGTCTGCCAGCTTTCCCCATGCTTCAACATCGAAGTATGAGACTTCGTGCTGAAACTCCTCGCCAGATTTGAAATACCTGTTTGTAGCTACAGAGAAGGTGCAGAAACCGGTGCCCTTCTGTGTTGAGTCAAAATCTGCGTCCTTTGTGAGGTTTCCCTCTACGATTACCGAATTGAGATTGCTTGTCATTTTATTCCTCCTGACACTTTTTACCTTCTCTTACAACCAAAACTTTCATTTTGCTTCAATTTTTTTTAAAAAATTTTAAAAATTTTTCATTTTTTTTCTCCCTTTACAAAATAGTTAATAATATATAAAATTATTAGTATGAAAAAACTTTTGCTTCTTTTAATTGTGTGTATCAGCTTTTCAGGATGTCTTTCCTCTAAGAAATATCATGTGTCGGAGAATAATGCTAAACAGACCCTTGAACAGAATGGTATTACTGTAATTTGTGAGTATCTTGACGAAGGCAAGCTTATGAAACGGCACGGCAGAGGAGATGACAACCCATATATCACCAGAGAGTTTGTTCTTACACCGATCTATTCACTTGTTTTTGAGGTGGAAATAAAGAATAAGACCAGTATGGCAGTTAAATACGATTCCCGTGAAACAGAGCTTTTTTTCGGCGAGAAGTCAACCCGTGCCGCAGTAGTAAGTGATTTAGATACTAATCTGGAAGACGAGAAGTACCTCAAGGGTTCCGACAAGCTGGCCCGGATCCGTCTGGCTAAGAAAACCATGTATAATAATGTAGTCAGAGTCAGACCTGGTGAAAGTTATAAGGGTTATATAGTGTTCAGAAACAACTTCCGTCAGCGGGGTGACTGTACACTTAATCTCCCGCTGTTGTATAATAATGGCAATGTGGCAGAAGAATTCGAGTTTAATTATCAGCTTACAAAAAAGAGACAATAAGGAGTGATATATGGCAGTTGTCAATCTGATTGAAGAAGATATAATTAAAATTCCGCTGGAGGCTAAGACTAAACCGGATGTAATAAAAGAGCTGGTTGATGTCCTTAAGAAAGCTGGGAAGATTGAGGATGCAGAGAGTGTCTTCAGGGCAGTCATGCTGCGGGAGAATATGGGAAGCACAGGACTTGAGAAAGGAATTGCAGTTCCCCACGCCAAGACCCATAAGGTGAATAACCTGGTTCTTGCTATCGGTGTTTCTCCGGAAGGTGTAGATTTTGATTCTCTGGATGGAGAACCTTCCAAGCTCTTCTTCCTCCTTATCGCCACACCTCAGCAGGCTGGTCCTCATATCGAGGCACTTTCCGAGATTGCACGTCTTACACGGTCAAGCAACTTCTGCAAGCTGCTTCTGAACGCAAAGACACCTAAGGAGATTGTAGAGATTTTCTCGGCTCAGTGATTATTTCCTGTTTCGGGAATTTAACTTCCGCAGCAGGTAGGCAATAAGAAAACCGGCTGCGAAAAGCAGAAGTGCATTCTGTAGGTTCATATACTGTTCCTATAATGAAAAAGGCAGAGTTTCCTCTGCCTTTTATTTTTACATATTCTTAAGATTCTTCTCTAAGATGTCCAGCTGATCGGACAGCTCCTTTGGAAGGTGCTTGCCGAACTTAGGATAGTGGTTTTCCCTTATATCCTTGATCTCCTTGAGCCAGCCTTCCTTGTCAACAGATGTGATGGCCGGGATATTGGCCTTGTCTGCATCGGAAAGTCCCTCGGTGTTGAGAGCGCCTGGTTTAGGCATATATCCGATTGCTGTCTCAACTGCGTTATCCTTGCCATCGCAGCGGTCGAAGATCCATGCCAGTACTCTTGAGTTGTCGCCGTAGCCTGGCCACATGAAGTTGCCTTCCTCATCCTTGCGGAACCAGTTTACATAGAAAATCTTAGGAAGCTTGTCAGCGCTTGACTTCTTGCCTATGTTGATCCAGTGCTGGAAGTAGTCTCCCATGTTGTATCCGCAGAATGGCAGCATTGCAAACGGGTCGCGCCGTACCTGTCCAACCTGGTCTGAGATTACGGCCGCAGTTACCTCGGATCCTACTATAGAACCCAGGAACACGCCGTGGTTCCAGTCTCTTGCCTGGTGTACCAGCGGAACCGTAGAAGGTCTTCTGCCTCCGAAGAGGAATGCAGAGATTGGAACTCCCTTTGGATCTTCCCATTCTGGTGCGATGCATGGGCACTGGTTTGCAGGTGCTGTGAACCGTGCATTAGGATGAGCGAACTCTTCCCCTTTTGGAGATTTATCCTTAGGCAGAGCAGGGCGCTTTATTCCTTTCCAGTCAATAAGGTCTCCTTTTGCAGGGTAGCCGATTCCTTCCCACCAGATGTCACCGTCTTCGGTAAGGGCGCAGTTTGTGAATATTGCATTCTTTCTTGCTGCTTCAAGAGCATTCTTGTTGGACTTCTCTGATGTTCCGGGAGCTACGCCGAAGAATCCTGCCTCCGGGTTGATGGCATAGAGCCTGCCGTCCTCGCCGAATTTCATCCATGCAATATCGTCTCCGATTGTCTCGACTTTCCAGCCTGGGATCTTTGGAATAAGCATAGCCAGGTTTGTCTTTCCGCAGGCAGATGGGAATGCACCTGTCACATACTTTACCTCTCCCTTGGGGTTGGTAAGTTTGAGGATAAGCATATGCTCTGCAAGCCATCCCTCGTCCCGGGCCAGAACTGTGGCAATGCGGAGTGCGAAGCACTTCTTTCCTAAAAGGGCGTTTCCGCCGTAGCCTGAGCCGTATGACCAGATGGCATGCTCCTCAGGGAACTGGGAGATATACTTGTTCTCCATATCTGCACATGGCCAGATTCCGTTGTCAGACTCGCCGTCAGCCAATGGTTTTCCAACAGAGTGGAGGCATGGAACAAAGTCGCCGTCGGTTCCGATGGCATCAAGCACTTTCTTGCCCACTCGGGTCATGATTATCATGTTGCATACAACGTATTCGGAGTCTGTGATCTCGATTCCGTTCTTGGAGATAGGGGAACCCACAGGACCCATGCTGTAAGGAATGACATACATTGTTCTTCCCTTCATGCAGCCGGTATAAAGCTTGGTCATTGTCTTCTTAAGCTCAACCGGGTCGATCCAGTGGTTTGTAGGACCTGCATCC
>CADAEX010000024.1 GCA_902787125.1 uncultured Spirochaetaceae bacterium | reverse complement strand
GCTGTCATTACATATATAAGATCGGGGAATGATATCCTGCTGATCCACAAGAAGACTGGGCATGGAGCCGGGAAAGTGAATGCTCCTGGCGGACATATTGAGCCAGGAGAGACTCCGGTGCAGGCTGCGGTGCGGGAGTGCATGGAGGAGACAGGAATTGTCCCTGTGAATCCTGTGCTGAAGGGAGTTCTGGATTTCCCATTCACCGACGGCCTTGACCTCAAAGGTTATGTATTCTATGCAGACGAATTCTTCGGCGAACTTAAATCCTGTGACGAGGCTGATCCTTTCTGGTGCCCTGTTGATAAGATGCCCTACCACCAGATGTGGGAGGATGACAAGCTGTGGATCCCTGCCCTTCTGGATGGGAAATGTTTTTCCGGCTATTTCACCTTTGACGGCGATAATATGAAGGAGAGCCGTCTTCAGATTTTTGACAACAAGAAAAAAATACTCTGCTTCGGCAGCTCCAGCACCTGGGGCTACGACTGGCATGACGGCAGCAGGCTGGATGAAGAGACCCGATGGCCCTGTGTGGTTAAAAAATATATTCCCGAATGCTTCGAGATAACCGAGAACGGAGTGAACGGCCGTACAGTAATGAACTACCTGCCCATGAGAAGCCCCACCAATGGAAAGCAGGCTCTGGAAAGAGCTGTGAGTCAGGAGCGCTTTGACGGCGTTATAATCCTGCTGGGAAACAACGACATAATGGCAGTACCCGATATCTCCATAAACAGGATTGCAGAGGGAATGGGAGACATGGCAGACATTGTGCGGGCATCAAATCCCGATGCACGGGTGTTCCTGGCTTCTGCAGTGCCTATCTCCACCAAATGCGATGAGGACAATCTTTTTGCGTCCTTCTTCGAGAGCCAAGTGAATAAATCACAGCGTCTTGCAGGGGCAGTGAAAGAGGTGGCAGAGAGAAAGGGCTGCACTTTCATAGAAGCTGGGAAATATGCCACCTGCGATGGCACAGACGGCATCCATTTCGACGCCGCATCAAATAAGAACCTTGCAATTTATATGGGTGATTTTTTAAATCAGGAAATCTGGGAAAGATAGTCCACTGCATCCCGGTCTACAATTCTCTCTTTTCCGAAAAGAGCCTCAAGGCGGGCTTTTTTGCGCTCTTCCTCTCCCATTATCACCACATGCTTTATCTTATCCTTATAGTTCAGGAAGAAAGCCAGATTTATAAGGTCGGTAAGAGGGAATCCATATCCTATAAAAGTAATCTCCTCTGCCATCTCCAGATAACGCTGCGCAATGTTCCAAAGCACATTGAAGAAACTTCCACCCAGGTAGCTCTGCTTTGAGAATGTCATAGGGACAAATACAGGAATATCATTATGATGCACCAGGTTGCGGCTGTATCCATCCTCGTCCAGGAGATACACATTGTTGGTGTCGCAGATAATGCTGCCCGGTGAGCGGAACCAATTGAAAGAGCCATGCAGCTTGAGATATGGGAAAATATGCTTGCTTGCCGACGGCCTCTTCTCGTCAAAATAGCTGTTGAGCCTGACAATATAATCCAGTCTGCAGGGAAAGTCTTTAACGCTGGCAAAGAGCCGTTCAATCAGAAGGTCGTAGTTGAAGGTTATGACCAGAGACTTCTTGCCATCTTTGGGTTGTACACAATGCAGTATGAACCGCTTGAGTCCCTCCTCCTTCTCGGGATCCACTGCCTTGGCCGCTTTATCTATCTTTTCATAAAGCCAGTGCACCAGCTGATTCTGGAGAATCTGGTAATGAAGGTAGACAGAGCTGTTGTAGAATATATCACGCCCCAGGATCAGGGAGCAGACTGCTTCAAGGGAAGTAAACTCCCGGGTACCGTTGGTTTTTTCATTCAGGGTTCTCATGAACTCCATAAGCTCAGGGTATTTGTCATCTTCTGCCGTTCTGAGCTCCTGGGAAAGACCGCTCATTGCAGGCATATTTTTCGAGATGGATTTTGAGAAACCGGAACCTAGTACATAGATGCGCTTATATGTATCCATATCACTTCAGATGTTCAGAAATATAGGTGAAGACCTTCTCAAGGTCATCATACTTGGCCGCAGCCATATAATCCAGAGGAGTCTCCATGTTGTTCACAATAACCAGCTTGCCACCGTTCCTTGCGGTGTACAGAGGGAATGAGGCTGCCGGGTAAACCACCAAGGTGGAGCCCAGAATCAGCATAAGGTCGGCCTTGGAAGCCTCCGAGATGGCCTCCTCAACTGCCAGTGCCGGCAGGGATTCGCCGAAGAATGTGATATCCGGCTTGATGATGCCACCACAACTGCACTGAGGCACCTTGCCATCCTGGACAATCTTGGCAATCTCGTCAAACTTGTATATCTTTCTGCAGGCAAGACACCGGTGGATCTCCGGAGATCCGTGGACTTCTATCACTTTCTTTGAGCCGGCCTTCTGATGCAGCAGGTCTATATTCTGGGTGATGACTGCCTTGACAATCCCCATCTTCTCAAGCCTTGCCAGCTCTGTGTGGACAATTGCAGGCTCCTTCTGATCCAGGTTGTAGATAAAATCCTTTGCCGCCTTGTAGTAGAAGGACGGCTTCTTATGGAAATAGTCAATGTCAAATATTTTCTCGGCATCCTCTCCGGCTGTCTTGTACAGGCCATCCTTGCCCCGGAAATCCTTGATTCCAGCCAAGGTGGAGACTCCAGCACCGGTGAACACAACGCAGTGCTTTGATTCTTTGAGAAGTGTGATAAGTTTATCCACAGATTGCCTCCAGTTGTTATGATACATTAAAAAAGATTACGGCGCAAGCAAAAAGCAGAAGCCTTAAGTACGGGAAGCGAGACCTCTGAAATCCTCTATGCTCTTGAAGTTCATTCTCTCCATGTATTCAGAAAGGAACTGCTTTACTTCTGCCAGGGTATCAGGACGGCGGAATGTGGCAGTGCCGATCTCAACGGCACTGCATCCCGCAAGGATGTACTGGACTGCCTTTTCTCCGCAGTCCACACCGCCGCAGCCTATAAGGGGCAGTTCGGGCAGAGCCCGGTGGATCATATATGCTATACGGAGTGATGCGGGGAACATGGCAGAGCCAGACAGGCCGCCGAAGGTATTGCCCAGGACAGGGCGGCACCGGGCTTTACCCACACCGGCACACTGCTTATCTTCTTCATCTCTGTCACCAGCTGCCGGGATGCATTGCAGTCTGCGCCGAAATGCATTCCTCCCTTTGCCACATTGGGGCATGAGATGTTAAGTTCAAAAGCTTTTACAGTTTTGATTTTTGTAAGCTTTTCTGCAAGATAGAGGAACTCATCCAGAGTCTCCCCCGCCAGGCTGGCTATGCAGACTGCATCTGGGTTTGCAGCGGCAAAGGCCGGAAGCTTTTCTGACATATATTTATCAAGTCCCACATTGGCAAGGCCTATGGAGTTGATCATGCCACTGTCAACTTCGCAGCACCGGGGCGGCACATTGCCCGGCCGGGGGTTCCTGGACACAGACTTAAGGATGACCGCACCCCACTCCCTTGCAGGAGAAAGGTCGCCATACTCGGTGCCGTAACCGTAGGTTCCGCTGGCTGCAATAAAAGGATTGGCAAGCTCAAAGCTGCCCACTTTTGTGGAAAGACTCATAACAGCACCTCCCCTGCCTTGAATATGGGACCGTCGGCACAAACCCGGGCATAGCCCCCGGCAGCCAGCGGAACCGCACATCCGGCGCAGGCTCCCATACCGCAGGCCATGAACTCCTCGCAGGATATCCAGGCCGGAATACTGTATTCAGCAGCAAGCTGCTGCACACCCTTCAGAAGTCCCTTGGGACCGCAGGCTGCAATATAATCAGGCTTGTCAGTCTTGAGCCAGCGCCGGGCCACCTCCACTACATTACCGCACTCGCCGCAGGAACCGTCATCAGTGGCCAGAGTGCACCCGGAAGGAAGCACAGCGGGTTCAGGCAGTTCACAGGAACACTTCCCGCCCCACAGTATTTTATCATCAGTATTTTTATGAACTCCATGAAGGAAAAGCAATGAAGCTATTCCGGTGCCGCCCCCTAAAAGCCACAGCTTTTTATCTGGCTCAAAAACAGGATAGCTGTTTCCCAGGGGACCCAGCACCTCAATGGTGTCATCCTTTTTCAGAGAAGTGATGGCATGAGTTCCCTTGCCGATATCACGGATTACAAGCTGCAGGGCTCCATCATGCACTCCGGCAACAGAGAAAGGACGGCGCAGGAAGACACCTGAAGAAGATGGAGGAAGCAGGCTGATAAAGTTGCCAGGCAAAATCTGTGCTGTGATTTTAGGAATATAGATCTCCATAAAATGGAGGTTCCGGGCTGATTCAACGTTGGAAACTACAACACCTTTCTCTTGTATCTTCATAGGCCACCTTCCCTTCAATCTTACAAGGAAAACAGGAAATTCGCAATAGAGCTGTCATCGGGGGTATTGCCTAAAACAGCATATGGGAAAACATCCTTTACCGCATGCTCCAATGGGTTATCCGGATTTGCCATATTATAAGTCCCCAGATAATGATCATCGGTCTGAACATATTTTGTTCCATCTTTCCTCTCCCCTATCACCAGTTCCCTGCCGTCATCAAGCACCCATTTATATGTGGCTCTGTCCTCCGGGGAGATATGGAAAACTGATTTGCTGTCCGGAAGCAGAGTTGCCCTCACACCATCCAGATACTGGACTGGCTGGCTCCGGTCACTCCATTTATCAAGCATATCCGGGTCGGAGAAAATCTTTTCAAGCAATGCAGTGTCATTTGCCACAATTCTGGCACTGTAGTGCTGGAATATGTCGGGAACCGAAAAGGTTTTACCGGCCGAATCAGAAAGAGAATCCACAGCCTCGCCATAGCTCATATAACCGTCGGAAAGAAGAGATTCTGCAGCTTTTGATATGTAGTTGCCGTCACCTTTTGTCCCCATCATTTCCAAAAGATAATTCTTCCATACAATATCAGAAAGCCTTTCCCGGGAAACTCCTGCTATACTTTCCACACCGGAATTCAAAGCTGTCTTCAACGCCAGATAATTGTACAGAATATTGCCATTCTCCTGATACAGATTAAGATTACCATCCCACACCACATTGTCATCTCCTATAATACGCCAGTAGTCACCGCTGGAGACATAGTTGGCCAATGCATTGACTATCAGATTCTTTATATTGCCGCCGATCAATGATTCCACCTCGTTTTTAATCATGGCAATATCAGGATATCTGAACCCCGAGGAGACAATATCGTAAGCCATCTTTGCATGCCCAAGGACTGCATCAGCTGTCTCAAGAATCTGCAGGACTCCGTCATCTTTTCCATTACGATAAGCCTCATGAGCTATTATCACAGCTTTCTTCAACTGGTCTGTCAGAGAGCCGGAAGGAACTGAATTGAGAATAATATTTTTAACACCTTGAGAATTTAATGAAGTATATGCCAATGCATCTTTAATATTTTCATATTCAACAGATGCACCGTCATTAATAAGCAGATTATACAGTTCTCCTATCTTGTCCTGGATTTTTCCCTCCGAGAAAAGAGCCCGCATTGTTATCTTGTTATTTTTTGAGAAATCTGAGCTGTGGCGGATTCTGTTGTCCTCTTTCAATACATAAGCTGATGCAAGAGCAGTCTCGACTGTGTTCTTGCTGATGTCATAGCCTCTGCTTCCTATTTCGAAAACAGGCCCATCTCCTCCGATATTCATCTCCAGAAGCCCAATATGAGCATCACAGAAAGAGGAAAGGTTCAGCACATTGAACTTTGCTTTTCCTGCAGTGGCAAGTTCATATCCTGCATCAGTCAGAGTGCCGGCAAATCTGGCAACCTGCTCTGCCGCAATCTGGTCTTCTCCCAAGAATCCTGACATACTGCCGCTGATCCAGTTACGCACCAGATTCCCCAGTGATCCCTTTGCATCGGGTCTTAAGCCTTTATCAATCAGTTCTCCGTCTGCGGCGGCAGCAGCAACCTGATCAGCATATCCTTTACCTGCTGAAACCGCAGCTGTCTGGAGAATCTTTGTACCGATAGCGGCATCCTGAGCCGGCTGGGCCATCTGAGCCAAGGAACCGGTTCCCCAGCTTGATAGAGCAGTAACCATTCTTTTATTCACATCCTTGGCAGCATCCTCAAAGCTTTTACCGGCAAATACCATATCAAGGGCCCCGAAGGTGGTGCTGTCAAAGGCAGTGACCATAACACCCAGGGCTGGGTTGACGGAACTGAAAATATTGCTGACAATCTGCCCCCCTTCTCTTATGCTGGGGAGGGCAAATAGCATAGTGTCTCTCCTGCCGTCATTGTTGCTGTCCTCATCCCACAGTGCCTGCATATAGAAAGGAACATCAACAGATGCAAGACCGCGTCCCAGCCTCCCCTCGTTCTTATAGAAAAGCTCAAAAATACGGCCATACTCTCCATATCCTTTTTTCAGGACTTTTTCCGGATTGGTGCTGGACATAACAGGAACATACCCGATATGCATTGCAAAAAGCCCTTTTACACCAGAATAATCCGAATATTGGGCAGAGGAGCGGAAACCTGTCTCTGCCTGCCTCATATAGGAAAGCAAATCCTGATCAAAGCCGCTCCATGACGCCGCCTCCAGGCTGTCACTCTGTCCGAATATCACCATTGTGTAACGATCTATGGCTGTCTCGGCCTGCTCAATCAGAGCTGCAAGATGCACCAGATCAAGTTCCTCTATATAAGAGGGGGACAGATTCACACCAAGGTTGAAAGCTGGTGCGCAGAACCACCGGTATCCCTCTATATTCTGGTTTTCATATTCAATGCCCCCCAGAAGACTCTCACCTATTATAGCTTTGCGTCTGAAGTTCGAACCATGCCTTACATATCCTTTGCCTTCAAGAAGATCAGTTATTCTTTTATCCGCAGTCTGATTTGCCTTCTCGACATGAGAGAATACCTGATTCTCAAGATCATCTACAGCAGTCGACATCTGAAGAGCCACAAGGTAAGTGCTGTGTCTGAAAATCTCTTCCTTGAATTCATCCTCTGCTGATTCTGTCCTGAATGTCTCAAGTTGAATCCTGTTTTTCATCTCTGTCTTAAGATTCTCAAGAACACTTTCCCATCTATCCTCTGCCAAAGCAAAAAGATGCTCTGTCATAACATCCCAGGAGGCAGCTTTGTCTGAAAGCTCCTTATAGGTCATATTCAGGTCTGCAGCCATTTTTCTCACAGAATATTCAGCCATCTCCTGATACTTATTCATAAGTTCTGCACCGGTCAGGTTCATTATAACAAGACGGTTCGAGGAGCTGTCATAATCATCCAGCCCGTTCAACTGTTCCAGACCGATATAGACTTTATCTTTCATGATAAGAGATGACAGCTCAGAAAGAATGGATAAAAAACCTTTTCTACTTTCAGGGGCCAGCTGATTGAAGTACCCCTCCAGCACAGCATCATCTGCCAGTACCAGACCTGAGCATTCTCTGCACTTTGCCATCAATTCATCAAAGGTATAACCTGCATCTTCATCCAAGGATTCAGCTGAAGTCTCATACCTGTTTTTTGCATCCAGTTCTCCCCTGATATAATTGACAGTATCCATAATTGCAGAGCGTTCCTTGTTCCCGTCTATATCTGCCATAGCTTTGCGCATGCTCCGCATCTTCTTGGATTTCCTGGTGAAAAAATTATAGATGGTATGATTCTTCTCATAATTTCTTTCTTTTTCCAACGACAAATCCCAGAGGTAATCATGGGCAACATCGCTTACATCCTTTCCTATAAAGGTTATATCAAACTGGGCAGTCCCCTTGTTCACAGACTCCTCGAAATAGGTATAGAGCCTTAATTTTTCAGGAGAACTGGCTATCCCGTTGTAGGCTGCCTGAGCCTGAGCCGTTGTATAATCTTCAGGATGGCTGAATGCATAGCCGTAACTTTTGAGCTTTTGGAAATTCTGATCGCTGAATATTGCCACATCAATTGTCTTAAAGCCGGAATTGTGCAGACTCCGCCAGTAGTATGCAAGGGAGAATTCCCTAAGCAGAGAATTATTCATCTTCTGGACAAATTCAAGCGCTATACTGCCTCCATCACTGAAAAGATGATCAGAAAGGCGATCTTCTGCATTCTTTCCTGCAAGGACAGCCTGGGCATACAAATCATCGGCTTCAGCCTGTACAGTCTCTTTCACCTTGTTAAGATAGAGAGCTGCCTGAACTATCCCGGTACCCGGCTCCTCTTCCTTAGATGTCATATTCTGCCGGGCCAGTGAGACAGCATTGTCATACTTTTCTGTTGCCATGGCCAAAGCTTTCTCCGCCTCATTAAAGGCTTTAAGTGCATCTTCCGGCCTGCTGTCCGGAGAAAGAATATATTCCCGCTTCCTGTCCTGAATCCTGAAGTTCATCACTGCATCGGCATACTGATTATAAAGGGCCTTGCTCTCGTCTGCCTTTTTTCTGTATTCATCCGATAATACCAGATATCTCTTCTGGTCTAAATTATTCTCATCATTCAGATTATCTGCCAGTTCCTTCAAGGCCGAGACTGAATCCTTATATGCATTATCTGCATCCTTCATCGCTTTCTCAGCCTCGCTGTATGCATCATAAACTTCTTCCCAGACTGCTTTTCCGGAACTGATATCAAGTGCAAACTCATAGACCTGCTTTGCTATCTCTGCATTCTGTGCCAGGGCATCCATCTCGGATTTAAGCTGATAGAGCTGAATATCAGCCCCCTCAGGCCATCCTGCGCTCCGTATCTCGTCCTCAATGCTGCCCATGCTCTGGCGGATTTCCGATTCCCTTGCACTGCAGCGGGATACTGCATCGTCCCAGAAAGAAGCCTGCTGAGCATAGGCTGTTATCTTGTCATTCTGCTGGGCAATCAACCCTTCAAGACTGCTTCTCCGGTTGATCAGATTGGTGCGTTCACTCTCCCAGCCGCTTATCTTATTGTTTAATTTTTCTATTTCTGCCGTGATCTCCCTGATAAACATAAGCCGCATATTCTCGGTGTTATCATTGATCATGCTATAGTGAATCTGAATATTTCTTTCGTGCTGCGCTATTTCCTTTCTTTTTTCCGCGATTTTCTTGTCCAAGCTTGCAATTGAGCTATTACAGCTGTCCACACTGCTCTGAAGTTCTGCTCTATAATTCTCAAGCCTTGCTTTCTCGTTCAGGCAGCTCTGTCTGTTTGCCGATGCCTGATCTTTTATCCCCTTGACTGTGCTGAACTGGGCGAACACTGCATCCATTCGGGTCTGAAGCAGCTGAGCATTCTGGTCAAAAGCCATACGGGTCTGTTCCAATGTATCTTCCATTTCATTGAAGAAAGAAAATGCCTGTCCGTCAAAGAGAGCTTTTCCATCCTGGATAATGGAATTAAGCCCTTCGAACCAGCTGCTTCTTGTCTCTGCAAACTCGTCCAAAACTTTGTTCATGGCTGCTCCTTCCGGAGCCTGGGAATAAGTCAGCTGGTTCCAGTCAATCTTTGAGCCCAAGGTCTGGTCTGCATATGCATTCCACTGCGACATTCCAGAGGCAAAGGTGCTGTCCCATGTCTCCTGAAGCGACTGGAGGCTGGTATCAGAAACAGAAGTGATCTCCTCAAACATCTCCTCGATTTTCTTTTTTCCTGTTTTCTCATCATTGGATATCAGATCATCTGTACGCAGCTGCGAAGAGAGGAACCTCCTCTCTCCTGCCAAGAACAGAGTCTCCAGTTCTTTATGAACTTTTCCTTTATAATCTGTAAAAAAAGCAGATACCTGAGTCTGGGCTTCACCCGACAATGCGGCCGTCATCTGGTCAAAGACTGCATCTGCCGCTTCTTCCCAATCCCCGTACATAGTCTGAAGCGTAATCTGTCCATAGTTTCTCCAGCTAGAAAGAGTATCGGCCAAGTCATCTGATGTTTCAGCACCATGAGTCAATCTGATTCCCTGATCTGACAGCTTGTCAGAAAATCTCTGTATATCCGGAGAGACTATCCTGGTTTCTATCTGCCTCCATAGCCAGGAGGAATAAATCCGGTCCCACTCTTCGGTGCTGTTTTTTCCGAACCTGTCAGATATCTCGTGC
Source organism: uncultured Spirochaetaceae bacterium (assembly GCA_902787125.1). GTDB lineage: Bacteria > Spirochaetota > Spirochaetia > CADAEX01 > CADAEX01 > CADAEX01. The sequence goes on along the minus strand of CADAEX010000024.1, from coordinate 4,585 downwards.
CACCTGTTCTCATTCCTCTCAGACAGTGCCCTGCGGAAAAGCTCGTCATTCTGCCCGAAAACAGAGCAGACACACCATACAATAATAAAAAAAGCAAAAACAGACTTTTTCATAAAACACCTCCAATTGTGTTAACTCCGAAAAAGTTCATTTTGCTTCAATTTTTTGGAAAAATTTTTTGGATTTTCTGAAAGTTTTTTATAATTTGTTGCAGGGCAAAAAAAAATATCGGAATGGTGAGACTCGAACTCACGATACCCTGGTCCCAAACCAGGTGCCCTAGCCACTGGGCCACATTCCGATACAGAGCATAGTATAAAGATTTAACTTTACACGGTCAAGATATAAATGATATTTTATTTTGTATGAATATCAAGACAAAAGCAGCCCTTATTGCCGATACACTGGATGCCCACTACCCTCCCAAAATTGAGTTCCTGCACTTCAACAGCAACTTTGAGCTCCTTATCGCTGTGATACTCAGCGCCCAGACCACCGACGAGCAGGTCATGCGGGTGGTTCCTGGCCTCTTTGCCAAATATCCTACCCCTCAGAAGATGGCAAAAGCTCCTGTTGCTGATCTTGAGAATCTGATTCATGCCACAGGCTTCTTCCGGGCCAAGGCAAAGAATATAAAAGCCACATCTCAGAAGCTGCTGGACTCCTATAATGGCGTTGTTCCCGATACTATAGAAGACCTTGTAAAGCTGCCCGGAGTAGGCAGAAAGTGTGCAAATGTGGTCATAGGAACTGTCTTCGGCAAGCCTGCTGTTATTGTGGACACCCATTTCAAACGGGTCACTTATCGCCTTGGGCTGACCAAGAACACAGAGCCTGACAAGATCGAGACCGATATAAGGAAAATACTGCCTGAGGAAAAACAGTACCGCTTCTCCATGACTGCAAATCTCCACGGAAGGGAATGCTGCCATGCCCGGAAGCCTGAGTGCGATAAATGTCTTTTAAAAGATCTGTGCAGTTACGGCCGCACTTCCCGCATGTAGGAAAGATTTCCCGGGGAAAGATTATAGTTATTCTGCAGGAAGACTGCTATTTTCAAAGCTGTATCCAGGAATGCCTGCCTTGCTGCATCATGGGTCCCGTGGAAATGCTCCGCCTTGTCGGGAATCCGCTTTAAAAGCCGGGGGAACATCATGTTGTCAAAGTACTCGGCAAAATCCTTCTGCTGCATCATATAACCCAGCATCTCGTTCCTAAGGAGATAGCCGTTATTATAATCGTAGTTCCAGGCATCTGCAGTCCTCAGGTAGTCAACCCACATCTCCTGGGCCTCGGGAATAAGCTTGTCCCAAAGGTCATACACCAGTTCCTTAAGTCCTGAAGCTGCATAGAAAAGGCCATGATATCCCTCATGGGTCAGAAGGAGGGATCGGACATGGGAAGCACTCTCCTGGGAGACTGAGACTATACCCTTATCCTCGCCGCCGGCATAGCCATCCCCATTTCTCTCTATAATTCCGTTGGCAAGAAGCAGTTCCCGCAGGTAGGATTCTGCAGATGTCAGGAGAACATTGCTCCTCTCTGCTTCGGTAAAGAAGGCTGCCAGATCCTTTGCCTTGTAGTTGTGGGCATTCCAGTCTGATTTTCCTGAAAGACGCAGGAAGCTGTGGATTTTCCCGGTATAGCCCCTCTTCTCCACAAAATAGGAGAGACGCTTGAGCCTGTGGCTCTGGATATTAAAGTTTTGAAAGTCTATTATGAAAATTCCAGGAAAGCTTTCCCAGGAGTATATTTCCCAGTCGGGATAGCGCCATTGGGCAGGGTCATTCTCCAGAATCTGCTTGAAGTCGGCAGGAAGCGGTGTCAGCGGAGCATTGCCGTCCGGTATAATTTCCTTCATCTCTAAAGTTTCCACCATGTCCAGCCCTGTATCGAACTGCTGCACTGTGATATCTGCCGGAACAAAACCTATGGAGGATGTGTAGAAGGTCACTGTGCCGCTCTTCAGATCCCGGTAGGTATAAATTCTGTGCTTCTCCGGAGCAGTGAAATCGATGCGCACCTTGTCGTGCCCGTCCTTCAGCTTGACCGAAATCATGTAGTTCTTCGGCCGGCTTTCATCAGCACACATAAGCTGGGCGAGTAATAATAAAAAGAAAGCAAAAGGGACAAACCGCTTCATCACCCCTACTATAACACATATTTCCAAAGAATGTTAAGATTTCTTTCAAAACATATTGACACAGGGTGCATAAATCGATATATTAATACTTGTGAAAAATTTCACAACCGAGGTTTGAAGGTGAGCGTTCAGTTGCCAGTCCAGACAGTCTCAAGGCTCTGTTTAATATACAGGGTGCTGCTGGGAATGGACCGGGAGACAGTCCTCTCCTCCACCAAACTGGGCAAGCTGGTGAATATCCCGGCCCACACTATCCGGAAGGACTTAAGTGTGGCAGGAAAGCTCAAGAGCTCCAACGCAGGCTATAAAGCCGGAGAGCTTCTGGACTTCATCAAGGGCCTGTTCAATTTTGACACCCCCTTGAGGGTCTGCGTGGCCGGAATAGGCCTTCTGGGTTCTTCCTTCATAAAGAATCCGGTGCAGGAGGGTGGCCAGTTTATAATAGTTGCCGGTTTTGACACCAATATCAACAAGATAGAGGTGATGAAGTCGGATGTTCCCCTGTTCCCTGCCTACGAGATGGCAGACAAGATAAGGGAGATGAGGATAGACCTGGGAATAATTGCCGTACCAGCCCAGGCTGCCGAGATCACCATGCAGCGGATGAAAGAGGGCGGCATAAAGGGAATCTTGAACTTTTCCCCGGCTATTTTGGGGGATAAGGATATAGCGGTCAGGAATGTCCATTTTGCAGAAGAGTTACGGTTTCTGACAGCAATGATACCAGATTTGGAAAAAGGAGTTTAAAAATGGATAGAGTTTACAATTTCTCCGCAGGTCCATCTTGCCTGCCAGAAGAAGTGCTTAAGGAATGTGCAGCAGAGATGCTCAACTACAACGGAACAGGCCAGTCTGTAATGGAGATGAGCCACCGGAGCGCCGCATTCAAGCCTATTATCACAGAAGCAGAGGCAAAAGTCAGAAAGCTGATGAACGTGCCAGATAACTATAAGATCCTCTTCCTCCAGGGAGGCGGTTCCACACAGTTTGCAATGATTCCTCTGAACCTGGGACTCAAGCACAAGAAAGCTGCATACATCAGAACCGGAGTATGGGCAAAGAAAGCTGCTGCAGAGGCAAAGAAGTTCATCACTGTCGATGAGATTGCTTCTTCCGAGGACAAGGGCTTCAGCTATATCCCGAGAGTAGAGAAAGTGACAGGTGACTATGATTACGTATACATCTGCTTCAACAACACAATCATGGGAACCCATTACGAGTACATCCCGGACACAGGGGACATCCCTCTGGTGGCAGATATCTCATCCTGCATCCTCTCAGAGCCTCTTGATGTTACAAAGTTCGGCCTGCTCTATGCCGGAGCACAGAAGAACCTGGGACCTGCAGGCGTTACAGTTGTCATCATCAGAGATGATCTTATAACCGAGACACCGCTTCCAGGAACACCTACCATGCTTACATACAAGACCCATGTGGATGGCGAGAGCATGTACAACACACCTCCTTGCTATGCAATCTATGTTGTAGGCAAAGTGCTCAATTGGATCGAGAAGAACGGCGGAGCCGAGGGAATGGGAAAGCGGAACCGGGAGAAGGCAGACTACCTGTACAACTACCTGGACAACAGCAGTTTCTACCACGCTACAGCAGCAAAGGGAAGCAGATCCCTTATGAACGTTCCTTTCCTGACCAAGTACACAGGAGAAGAGGCAGATGCCATCAACAAGAAGTTTGTGAAAGAAGCTGCTGCAGCCGGACTTGCAAACTTGGGCGGACACCGGCTGGTAGGCGGAATGAGAGCCAGCATCTACAATGCAATGACACTGGAAGGTGTGAAGAAGCTGGTTGAGTTCATGGATAAATTCGCAAAGGAGAACTGATATGTTCAAGATTCAGACCCTCAACAAGATTTCCCTGGCAGGACTTTCCCTGCTTGAGAGAGATAAGTACGAAACTGCTTCCGAGATGACAAATCCTGACGGAATCATCCTCCGGAGCTTCAAGATGCACGATATGGAGCTTCCTGCTTCCCTTCTCGCAGTGGCAAGAGCTGGAGCCGGAGTGAACAACATTCCTATAGACAAGTGCACCGAGAAAGGTATTGTAGTATTCAACACACCTGGTGCAAACGCAAACAGCGTCAAGGAACTGGTAATCGCATCCATGCTTGTTGCATCCAGAAATATGAACCCAGCCATCGACTGGTGCAAGACACTGGCTGACAAGGGAGACGAGGTTCCACAGCTGGTGGAGAAAGGCAAAGGTCAGTTCGTAGGCCACGAGATCAAGGGCAAGACCCTGGGCGTAATCGGACTGGGAGCTATCGGTGTAATGGTTGCAAACAGCGCATCTGCACTGGGAATGAAGGTTATCGGAAGCGACCCATACATCTCTGTTGATGCTGCATGGGGCCTTTCCAGAGACATCAAAAAGGCAATCAGTCTGGACAGCCTTATCGCAGAATCCGACTATATCACAGTG
>CADAEX010000023.1 GCA_902787125.1 uncultured Spirochaetaceae bacterium | reverse complement strand
AGCCTTCTCCAAAAGCTCCTCCAGAAGCTCCTGCACATACTGCCCCACACCGGTCTTGCTGTTCTCCACCGCCAGGGCGTCAAGAATTATATGCTTCATTTCCCTACCCCGTTCTTTATGCGGTGCAGGCATGTCTTTATGCTGTTCACAGCCGGCACAGGAATCACAAAGGAGAGCCCTTCAATATAGTTCAGCGGATCCTGGGGCTTGGTTGCCACAGCCTTCTTCCAGTAAGATCGGGCCTGCTTGTAATCTTTCAAAAGTATGTATTCACGGAACATAGCCAGATAATGGAGATGCTCCACAGTCCTCTGCTCCTTGGGGGTCAGCAGATGGAAATAATCCTGCTTCTCCTGGAAAATGTGAAGACGGCCTTGGATCACCTTCTCACCGGTAGTTATCCGCTCGCCCCCGTGTATATAGACATTGGAGAGGAACTCATCCACAAAGTCGGCGGTATAGCCCAGTGCAAAAATACGGAGCAGAAGCTCATACTCCTGGGCACAGACTATGTTGTGAAAATATCCCGCATGCTCGATCACTGCCTTCTTTATCATAAGGGTGGAGGTTATACCCACATTCCGCACCATCTGATACTTGAACACATCCCCCCGCACCTTTGCCACGCTGTAGCGGATGACAGAGCCGGTCTCGTCCAGATAGCGGTTCTTGCAGTAGACTACACCCAGATTCTCAAGGTCAGAACTCTTGAACAGAGCCAGCTGCTTCTCAAGCTTTGTGGACTCAAACTCGTCATCATCATCCAGCAGGGCAATGTAGGTGCCCACCGCCGCCTTTATACCTGTATTCCGTGCTACAGGGGCACCGGAGTTCTTCTCGTGTTTTATGTAGCGGATCCGGCTGTCCCCAAGGTAGCCTGCCATAAAAGCTTCGGTCTCGGCCCGGAAGGGGCTGTCTGCACTGTTGTCGTCCACAATGATAAGCTCCCAGTCCTTAAGAGACTGGTCAAGGACACTCTTTATGGCACGCCCCAGTTTCTCGGGGCGTTTGTATGTGGTTATTACAACTGAAACTTCAGGTCTATTATCCATTTTTTCTCTTATAAACGTCATATTTTCCGGCTATGTCAATCTTGTCGTAGTTTGTCCTGACATAATCCCTCAGCTCCTCAAGATAAGGGACCATATATTCATTAATATCACTCCCCTCGGTGCCGAATCCTTCGGTGCTGTCCACAATCACGGCGGGACGTGACTTTTCCAGTTTCTCAAAGAACATACCATAGAACTGATCAACACGCTCCTTGGTGTTCAGATATTTTCCACCTAAAAGATGACCCGACGGGTCGTAGATAGGAGTTGCCAGCTTCCGCTCTGCTGCACAGTAGAAGATATCTCCGAAAGGCCATACCAGAACAGCATCGTCTGGAGATGAATTCTTCTGAATATATTCTACAGCCGGCTGACGCTCGGCCATAAAAGCCTGGTAAGTCATAGGCTTCTTGTCCAGCCATATAGAGAGCAGGTTCATATTCAGGTAAATCATAGGAGAAGAGAGGAGCATAAAAATAAGAAGCCATCTTACCGCAACACTGTCATGAGTTGTCAGGAATCCATCAAGTCCAGCCCCTGCCAGCATGACCAGCGGGATGAACATCTGGAAATAGTAGCGTTCCACATGCTTGCCCCCAGCGAAGGCTGACAGCCACAGAGTTGCCAAAAGGATAAGGAGGAACAGACTGGCATGATTGAAACGGCCTCCATCTTTTGAGCCGGATGCGCCCAAGAACAAATATCCGGCAAAAAACAGCATAGGCAGAAGCCCTGCAAAGAACCGGTACACCAGAATTCCCCGGAATATGCGCATGAAAAGGCTGTAAGCCCCGGCATAATACTTGGTGAAGACAAACTGCCAATTTATGTAGTCATCAAGATGTCCGATTTGCCAATAATACAGGATTATAAATCCAATCGGAAGCAGGAAGACGGCAGCAGAGGCCAGTGTCTTGAGGAATACCCTCACCTTGTTCTCAGAGAAGAGAAAAAGAGAGACAACATAAGCCAGCACCACAATTCCACATCTGGAGTTGACCAGGAAAGCCAGCGAAAGGAAGAAAGCGGCGGGAAGCAAATCCACATATCCACACCTGAACCGACCTCGGCAGAAGAAACAGATGCTGGCCGTCATAAAAAGGACAGAGAAAAGCTCTGTATTTGCAGCCAGAACCTCGCTGCCACGGACACAGGTGGAGTAGAGGACAAAAAACAGCGCCGCGAAGTACCCAGCCCTGTTGTTGTAAAGAGTGCGCCCTATGTACCATAGCATAAGGGATATCAAAAGAACAGCAGCAACAGAGAATATACGGAGCATAAACAGGTCGCACTTCAGGTTGCCGCCGGCCAGCTTGTCAGCAAGGGCATAGATATAGAAAATGCCTATAGGCTTTATGTCTGCAAAATCGGTGTAGATAACCCGGCCGGCATTAATTTCCCGGGCTCCGGTCAGGTAGAAGAACTCATCTGCTTTCCAAGAGACAACTGGGAAAATTACGCTGCGGAACACAAATATCAGGACAATGAGAAGAAAAACTTTAAAAGCAGTCTTTTTAATCAATGCTTGCTATACTCCTTGAACCAAGCCAGGAATCTGGCCATTCCCTCCTCCAGATCCACAGAAGGCTTATATCCGAAATCCCTCTTAAGGGCAGAGATATCGGCAAAGGTCTCAAGCACATCCCCCTTCTGGAGAGGCATCATCTTAAGAGAAGCCTTTTTCTCAAGCCCCTTCTCTATCAGGCGGATAAGATCCATCAGATTTTCGGGGTTTCCCCGGCCCATGTTATAAATGCGGTATTTGGGCTTATCCTCATAAGAGGCTGTCAGCACCTTCTCGATTCCGGCAGTCACATCATCAATATAGGTGAAGTCCCGCTTCATCTGGCCGTTGTTGTAGACTTCTATCTCCTGACCCCGCTCTATCCTGTCTGCAAACTTGAAGTAGGCCATATCGGGCCGGCCATAAGGGCCATACACAGTGAAGAACCGAAGCCCCACTGTCGGAAGGCCATACATCTGGGAATATACATGGGCCATAAGCTCATCCGCCTTCTTGGTGGCGGCATAGAGACTTGCCGGGGTATCCACCTGGTCAGATTCGGCAAAAGGCTGTTTACCCGACCTGCCATAGACGCTGGAGCTTGAGGCATACACCAGATATGAAACCTGGTTCTGGACACATCCCTCAAGAATATTCAAAAAGCCTGCCACATTGTTCTCCACATAGGAATATGGATTCTGGATTGAGTACCGCACACCGGCCTGGGCTGCCAGGTGGCACACTGCATCAAACCGGCCTTCCTTGAGAAGGGCAAACAGAGCTCCCCTGTCGCAGATATCCAGCTTTTTGAACAGGAACCGGTCTCCCAATTGCTCAAGAGAGGCAAGCCTCATCTCCTTGAGGGCCACATCATAATAGGCGTTCATGGAGTCGATGCCCACAATATCATGACCGCCCTCATAGAGTCTTCTGCAGAGATGGTAGCCTATAAAGCCGGCTGCGCCGGTGACTAAAACTTTCAATTCATCCTCCATGCTTCAGGCATCTTTGCCTTGTACAGCAGAATATTCCATCTTTTCCTGCGCCATGCGGGAAGGAAAATCTTCGAGACATAAAGATAGAGCACCCCATCCTTTATAAAACCGGATGACCTGTAGCAGTCAGGCAGGGCAAAACTGGGCTCCAGTTCCCACTCTGTCAGGTTGCCGCTCCGGACAATGCGCAGGGTATACCGGGCCTCTTTTTCCAGGCCTGAAGCTGTGGTAAGCAGCATGATATACCTGTCCTGACCTGCACCAGGGTGACACTCCACCACATCAAGATGCCAGGGGAACACTTTGTCTCCCTTTATTTTTATCACATTCCGGGTGTCAAAATCAAAGGAATAGATATCTTTTCCCGTCACATACTCAATCCGGTAGCCTCCGGCGGCATCCCTGTTCACATAGAACAGCCAGGAAAGGCCATCCTTCTCTAAATACTTTGGAGAAAGCATGAAACAACCTGATCCGCCGGCAAGGTTCTCCTGGTGGAGTATCCTCTTCTCCCAGTGGATGCGGTCGGTGCTCTCCAAAAGCACAAGAGACTGCTTCTCGGGACGCATGGTCTCCAAGTACAGGATACCATACTTTCCATCACGGAAGAACAATTCCGGGTCGTCGTTATGGTCTTTATCCGGAGCAGGCACCAGAGGGTTCAGCCCCTTCTTCTCCTCCCGGAAATGTATACCGTCATCGGAAATCACCACAGAGGGGTTCTCCACCCTGTCGTCGGTATCGGTGTAAGGGGTAAAAGAAAGGACAAACCTTGGCGAGCATGCCGAAAGATCATCAGAGCTTACTAGCAGGGAGGGATGTACCGCCTGTCCTGAGCCGTCATAGGTGGGTATATCAAGGCGGAAGAATTTATCCGATGGAAGGTCATTTATAGGATCACCCGCTTTTCGGGTCACGACCTTATAATTGACCCTATAAATTATATCTAAAACTGTTTTCTTGCAGAAACGTAAAAACTTCTTCATCTTCGGTAGCTGTAATCGGCCAGATGGATATTATAAGCCTCTTCCATATTCCTGATACATCGGTCATTGTTGCTGTTGTCCTTATCGGTGTTGGAATAATAGAGGGCAACCCTCTGAGTACCAGGAATCTCATCCGGCATACTTTTATGGGACTTTACCCAAACCACGGGAATACCCTTCTTTATGAGCATGAACTTGATCCAGATATCATCAGCATCAAGGCACAGCCTCTTTATGGCATCTATGTCAAAGGCATCCTCAGGCAGAGTTCCGGGAGGGAACAGGGAGCCTGCACCGTTGGTGGAAAGGAGTATATGTGATGGCTCTGTCATCTTGGTCCAGCATTTGTCAAACTTATCGTAAGGCTCAAGGTCTCCTCCCGAGCTGGTTATACGATGCACACGGCGGGCCGAGACAGCCTTGGGATTCCTCTTATAGGACTCAAGCAGGCTTTTTATCATATTGTGGTCATACATCAGGTCGTCATCCACAGTAATTATTATATCCTCGGGATATTCCTGCATTGCAAACAAATATTTCTTATGGGGCCGGACATCGGCATAACCCCGTTTTATCTCAAGGCCATACTGCTGCAAGGCCAGAAGCCGCTCAGGAAGCACTGCATCATCACACTCTTTACCCAGATACAGCACAATCCTGTCAGGCTTGACGCTCTGGGCAAACAGGCTCTTTATGCAGATATCCAGGGTGCTGAACCGGGCCGGGAAGCTTGTCAGGGATACAATGATGCGCCCCCTCTCCTCCGAGCTGCACTTCAGGGGTTGCTTTATCACCATTTTCCGCAGCTTCTTTGCCTTATATCTGCATATAAACCGGCTTATCACCTTGCGGTAGGCGTAGCGGAGCAATGATTTCTGCCCTGTAGCCCACATTCCCAGGATAAACAGGAGCGTCATTACAGCACCCTTGACCACCGCGCTCAGGAAAAGATTTCCGATGTGGATCGGGAGGAATGCCATAACTATAAAAATACCGCCGCAGATAGCAAGATCCGGCAGCAGATACTTAATAAGCTCGAGGAACGGCTTATGGAAGCCAAAGCGCATAAGTACATAGTAGTTGAGGACAAAGCTTATGTTGAAGGCGACAGCCACCATGTAAGAAAGGGCATCCAGATTTCCGAACCCAAGTCCCGCCAAAGTCAGGATAACCATAACCACCGAGGCAAGGAGAGTGGCCACAAACATCTTCCGGGTCTCCCCTATGCTCTGGAATATGGCACCAGTGGAGGCTGTGGTCATCTGGGCCCAGATTGCCAGGCTAAGGATACGGAAGCAGGAGACAGATTCGTTCCAGTTCTTACCAAACACAATAAGAACAGCCTCCCGGCTGCAGAAGAAGCAGATCACTGTTATATAGATTCCGAACAGTGACAGCACCTTCATGATTTTCAGGTATTTACGGTAAATATAGTCCCGGTCGCTCTGATGGACAGCCAGGATAGGATGGAGCACCGGAGAGATCACATGGGTGAAGTTCTGCACCGGATAGAGCATGAACTTATAGGATTTATCGTAGTAGCCCAGAGGTATCTGGCCCAGGAACTTTCCAATAAGGAAGTGGTCGGTGTTCCGGGAGAAATAGTTGACAAACTTGTCCAAGAACTGCCAGAAGGAGTAGCTTTTGATTCCCGCAAAGCTCTCTCTGTGAATCCTGAAGGTGAAACGGAGATTGGTGGAAACCATGTTCCACACAAACATAAGAAAAGCAGATATTATAGCCTGAAGAACCAGGGCATAGTACTTAAGACCGCAGAATGCCAAGATAATAGTGATTATGCCGGTGAAAAGACATACAAATATGGTGCGGAGCCCTACCAGCATGAACTTCTGCTGCTTCATCAGCACAGCGTTTGGTATGCTGTTCATAGTGTTGAAGAACAGGGCTATGGAAAGGAGGCAGCAGATAGGCTTGAGCACTGGTATTCCGTAGAAGGAGGCGATAGGCCCGGAAACCAGACAGAAGAGCAACGCCAGCACTACAGCCAGGAAGGTGTTGAAGGAGAAGATCTCGTCTATATTTTTCTGGTTCAGATTCTGATTCTGGATTACACCGGCACCAAGGCCCACATCGGCAAATAGGCCGAAGAACACAGTAAATACTGCAGTTATGGCTACAATACCGTAATCCTCAGGGGAGAGGATACGGGACAGCACCGCAGTGAAGAGGATATTTAATATGACTGTAGAGTACTTGGCAGCCCCGTTTATGACCGAAGCTTTTCCGATAGAAGTCATGCCTGTTTTCTCCGTTCTGAGCATCTTTTTATAAACATAAAAGCAGTAAATAGAATTATTGTTACAACCGATATGAAGAAGCCAATCTTAAGAAAAGGGGTGGCATAAACCAGTTCAATTGTGTGCTTACCCTTCTTAACCTGAAGGGCAAGATTCATGATATTTCCCCTGAGAAGTGGAGTTTCCTTGCCATCCACAAAAGCAGTCCAGCCTTTTCCGTAAGGGATGGAAATCAGCATAAGCTTATCGGAAGAAAAATCAACTGTTCCCGACACCCTGTTGATTCCGAAGCGGGCATCAATCCAGGAATCATGCCGCAGGTTCTCTATCTGGGACGGAAAGGCATCAAAAGGCTGGCATATGACAGTCATCTCATCAAATGAGTAAGTACCTTTTTTTTCAAAGGTCAGTTCCACTTCTTTCTTTGGTTCTTTTGAATACCCCAGATTGAACACAAAGTCATGGATATCCACATAATACTCTTCCCTGGGCAGACAGAACTCCACCTCGCGGTTTTCGCCATTCTGCCTTATATAGAAAGGAGCTCGATAATAGCTGTACTGATAAAAGCGGTAGCTATTTCCTCCCCTAAAGTTCAGATTCTTAAAACAAAGGTAGGTCTCAGCAGCATCAATCCCATGGAAAATAAGCTTAAGGCCTGCATTTTCTCTGCTGACGACGAATTTTCCCTCCTTAATTTCTATATCAGCCGAAGGCTTTATCTCATACGGTATCTTCCTGTCATTAAAATGGAATGACCTGTTCTGTTCCGCCGCAACCGGCTTATCCAAAACCATGCTCTGCAGAAGGATCTGCTGCTTCTCAAGCTCTGAGTGTTTTTCAAAATCATCTCTTAAAATATATGAGCTGTAACTGTATCCCAAAGGAAGAGAATATCCACTTTTATAGGTATAAGGAAGCTTTATAGGTTCAAAACCATAAGGAACTCGGCTCTTGTTCCTAGTATAAAAATAGCGGACACCAGAGAGAGCTTCCATCATAGTCCTGCTGTCATAATCGTAGTATCGATGGTATCCCAAGTTGTTGTCCCTTCCCAAGGAATGGCGGTATTCCGAGATATTCCTGTTGGTCATGGACCAGTAATACTGCGGTGAAGAAAGGTCTGCCAGCATATTGGCGTTGAATGTCAGATTATCTCCGGAATAGCGGTAGAACCCAGTATCTCCAAGACTTTTTATGGCTGTGGCCTCGTTATCCATAAGTACTGTAAGTTTTTCCGGCGTATAACAAGTCTTAAGCCAGCCGCATTTAATGAACCTGTAATTGGCGTTTATTACTATGGACAGGATAGTTATAAGAATAAGAACAGCCTGCCGTACTGACCGCTTTTCGATGAACGAGCAGCAGAGCCAGATTATACAAAGAAAAGCACAGCAGACAAAGCTTATTGTCCGATGATATTCTTTCGGATAAACAAGGTGGAAAAAAATGAAGTAGCCGGTCACCAGACAGAAGACCCGAAACAGAGGACGGCGCCCCATGGAAACAATCTCATCCCACTTCTTGGCAGTTATATAACAGCATAATAGAATGAATGCCCAGCACCATCTATGGGAGGGATAGGAGAATCCGTTGAGGATCTGGCCAAAGATAGGAAAAAGGAAAAAGAGGACAGCGACCACCATCAATACTTTAAGCAGTTTTTCTCCCCTCCCGCAGAAAAGGACGGTAAGCCCTAGGACTACTACCACAGGAAGCCCCATCCAGCTTGCATAACCTGCCCCTTCGGGGACAAAAAACATCACCGGAAGCTTAAGATAAACATCTGGCGGAAAGAACGGCTTTATGACTGAAAGACCGGTCCGGGTGTCGGAAAAGAAAAAATAAAGCACCGGCAGAACCAGTACCATTGCCATCATTGTCCCGATCACAGCGAACAGAGCAAGGTGACCGACATCACATACAATTGCCTTAAAATCTTTTCCATGCCGGCATATAAGGAACGCAAAGACATAAATCACAGTAAGCAGCGCAATCATGTAGAAAAAATAGAGATTGCTTATGGCTGCTATAGCCACCGTAACAGTAAAAAGCACAGGTTTCCGCTCAGTCAGAAGTTTATCAATTCCCACTATAATCAAGGGCATATAGATCATTGGATTGAGGAAATAGGGATGACGGGTCCCATGGATTATCACCCATGCAGAAAAGGTATAAGAGAGAACGGCCACCAGAGTACCCACAGCAGATTTAACCTTGAAATGTCTGCACAGAAACATAAAGGCAAGACCGGCACAGTACATCTTAAGCACCGAGATAAGTGTATAACAGACATACATGAACCTTGCGGGAAAGAACACTGAGAGCAGCGTAAAAGGATCTCCGATGACATAGTAGCTCAGGGTCTGGAATATATCAGAGCCCTCCCCTATGTTGAAATTCCACTGTATCACGGCACCCGTCAGGAGCGTCCGCAGAAAGTTCCCATACCAGGTCAGTGCAACCAAGTGCTGTCTAAGACCATCCTCTGTCCCTTTGACAAAGGTGCGGCCAGTGAAAATATAGCTGCAGAATACCAAAAGAAAGAGAACAATGAATAAAAAAGTATACCTGGCATATCTGCTTTTGAAAGATATCACTTCTTCAGCATCTCCACCAGCTGCTTTGCGGCAGCCTCTCCGGCATGGCCGAAGTTATATATCTCCTCATTCTTGATCTTCCGGATCTTATCCCGGTAGATATCTGCATTTCCGATTTCCGACTTGACTATGCCGGCCAGGTCCTGGATCTCCTCGGGCTTTATTATACGGGTTATCTCACGGCTCTTGTCCAGGTCCCACACCTTGCCGCCGTCGATGTCGATGACATCGTAGCCACCGAGGTTATATTCGGCGTTCACCAGGAATATAGGTTTCTCGAAGAGAAATGCGTAATCAAAGATGACGCCGGATATATCGGTGACCATAGCATGGCTCCTGGCCATGCTGGCGGCGGCAGTGCGGTTACGGTCCAGCTCTATGAGGTTGTTACCTTTTATCTTAGCCTCCACTGCGGCGATTGTCTCTTTATCTGATACATACATCTGGGGATGGGGCCGGAAGATAACCCGGATGCCCGCTTCCACCAGCTTGTCTATGACAGCAGTGCCATATTTCACCACCGAGCTGCGCTCGCCCCAGGCCGGAGCGTAAAGCACTGTGAGACCTTCATCCCGCTTCTGGGGCAGCTTCTTAAGCTCCTCCAGCATATAATCGTAATAGGTGCAACCTGTGTCCAGAAGCTCCTTGGCCTTCTCGTGCCGGTTCTTCTCTATGCTGCGGATGGCATCTTTCTGATATGGGCCGGTGCACAGCAGAGTGTCATAGTTGTCAAAGGCATACATCTCGTACATGCCTATGTCGGCAGGGGCGTGGAACAGATGGACATACCTGCCCACATGCTTCGACCTTTTGAGCATATATACATCAAGCTGAGGTGTAGTGGAGACCACCACCCTGGCCTTTATCCTGTTCATATAGGAAAGGGTCATAAGCTCCTTGCCGGGGCATACAGCCACCACATTCTTTAAGCCAGAGGTGAATACCGGGTCGTTCTTGTCGGAGGTGACAAAACCATATTTGACATCGTATTTATCAAGAGCCTTCAGCACAGGCTGGAACACCTGCCAGTACTTGCCCCCCTCGGACTGGAACACCAGGTCTGGCAGCTCTTTAACCGCCCCTTTCTTTCCCATGAATACCTTGCTCCTGAGGGAATACCAGAAACCCCTTAGGGCAAAGAGCACAGTGGTGGTTATACCTACAATAGCGTAAAGCAGAAGGCTTCCAGTTCCCGGGTCAAGATATAAAAGAGGCATCACTTAATCACCTTCCAGTTTTTTGGGTCAGCTATTGAATCTTCGACCTGATAAATCGTATACTTGGCAACTCCATCGGTGCGGAAGTTTGCCCTGGAACTTGTAAAGTCGGCTCTTGGACTTACCCCCTCGTGCACATTGCTGCCAGAATAGGCGGTTTCAATACCCAGAGCCTTCTGCAGGGCGGCATGAATATCGCCATTGCTTGCAAAGGAGTCGTTTACCCGGATATCACCGGATGCTCCTGCCGGTTTTACCATAAACAGGGAGTTAAGCCGGTTGAAGGTATCCTTTGGAAGAACCGACTCTATTCCCTCCGGGGCGAGAGGGTTATTGGAAGAATAATCGTTTCCGTGGTCGGAGACTATTATTACAGTTGTATTGTCGTATAAGCCATTGGCTTTCAGCCAGTCGGCGTAGGCAACCATAAGGGTTATGAATTTCTTGGCGCTGTAGTAGGCGCTCTCCCCGAAGATAAAGCTTTTATGCTCCTGGTCCGGATATTGGCTGTTGAAATCCACCAGGTTTCCATCCTCCCCCACTCCATATGGGATATGGGTGAAACAGGAATGGAAATACTTGAAAGTGTTTCCCGCAGCTTTTGCATTTGAGACCTCCGGCAGCAGATCCAAGAAGGAATACTCGTTGAAGACGTGGGTGCGGACATACCAGAAAAGGGCAACCCTGGAGAATATAAGCCAACCCCCATCGTTATAGATTACAGCATAGAGGATGGATACATAAAAGTGCCGGCTGCTACGCTGATAGAGCATGAGAGTATTTTTAAGTAACAGTACAGGAGATTTTTAAAAATGTTTTTCAGAATGATACGCGGGGCATTTTCCCGCCAATGGAAAAAAATGCTGATGATCGCCCTGACCATTGCCCTGGGATCTTCCATAGCCACCGCCATGATACCCTTCCTTGAAA
>CADAEX010000022.1:1638-14281 GCA_902787125.1 uncultured Spirochaetaceae bacterium | reverse complement strand
TATCAAGAAGGGCGATGACATCATGATCGGATGGGATCCGGCTTCTTCTGTATGTTTCAAGGAAACAGGAGCGAAGATGTATGATGACGAAATCTAAAAAGCTCAGATGGAGCTTCTTTGTATTCTTTATACCAGTATTCCTGTGGCTGCTGCTCCTTATAGTGCTGCCCCACATCGAACTGCTGAGAATGTCCTTCGCAAGACCTGCTTACCTTAAGCAGCCTGGATTCACATTCTCAAACTACATTGAGTTCTTCAAGGAGCCTATTTACTGGAACACATTCTTCCGGACAGCCATGTATTCCATCACAGTTACAATGATTGTGCTGATCATAGGTCTTCCGGTAGCTTTCTATATCACCAAGGTGGCAAGCTTCAAGACAAGGGGTTTCCTGACAATCCTTATCCTTATCCCGTTCTGGGTGAGCGAGCTTATCAGAGTGTATGGATGGACAATCATCCTCAGAGAGAGCGGTATCATTAACCACTTCATGACCAAGTATGGTATATGGAAGCAGCCTATCGAGATGCTGTATAATGATGCGGCCATGATAATGGGTCTGGTCTATACATCCATCCTTTTCATGGTTGTGCCTATAATCGGAGTAATGGACAGCCTGGACAACTCTCTTATCGAGGCAGCCTACGACCTGGGTGCCAAGAAGACAGTAATCTGGCGTCAGATCATCATTCCTCACTGCATGCCTGGTATTATTTCCGGCTGTATCATCGTGTTCATGATGGTTCTTGGAAGCTACCTGACACCAAACCTGATGGGAGGAAAGAACTCCATGTGGTTCACAGAGCAGATATACAACCAGTTCATTCTTTACCGTAACTGGAACATGGGATCTGCCTTCGGCTTCCTGCTCCTCTTTATGTCTTCAATTATTATATGGGTAGCGCTTAAGCTCTCCGGCCAGAGCCTTAAGGAGGTGGTAAAATGATAAGGTCACTTCCTAATTCCAAGCTTTATACATTTACCTTTACAGCATTTATAGTGCTTTATTTCTTCTTCCTTTTTGCACCGCTTCTGATCACCTGTATCCTGGCCTTCAACAACTCCATGATTCCGACCCTTCCGTGGAAGGGCTTCACATTCTTCCATGACCCTATAAACCTGAGGGCATTCGGTGTATCATTCCGGCTGGCAATTGCAGTTTCCCTTATGTCAACAGCTATGGGAACCTGTGCCGCATTCCTCTTTGAGCAGGAGAACTTCCCCCTCAAGAATGTAATGTATCTGCTGATGATTGCACCTATCGTAATCCCCGGTGTAATCCTGGGTATCTCGATTCTCTCATTCACCACTACAGTAGCTGATTTCTTCAAGAACAACTTCGGAATCAGACTGGACTTTATCAGACCAAGCTTCTGGCTGGTGGCTTTCGGACAGTTCTCCTTCATATCCACCTATGTGTGTATGGTAGTTTCTGCCCGGCTTAAGAAATTTGACAGGACCCTTGAGGATGCAGCCTACAACCTGGGTGCAAACCGGTTCCAGGTGATCTGGTACATCACCCTTAAGTATCTGCGTCCATCCATTATCGGAGGACTTGCACTTTCTTTCCTCCTTTCCTTCGAGAACTTCAACACCACAATGTTCCTGGTAGGTGCAGAGTTCCCGTTGCCGATTGCACTGTTCAACCGTGTGCGGGACGGATCAACACCTGTTATCAACGCAATTTCGTTCCTGCTGATCTTTGCTACATCTGTCTGCGCAATGGTTAACCTGATTCTCTCGAGGAAGAAGAAAGAAGACTGAGAAGGAAACAAAAGAGATGAGCTCAACACTTGAAACATACTTTGCAGATGTGGACAAGGCAATAGTCCGCATGAAGAACTACCCCTCAAAGGAGATAGTCCTGCTGCATCATAACGACACCGACGGTCTTACATCGGGCTCTGTTTTATACAAGGCATTCCTGGACGAAGGCTATAAGGTTCAGAGGTTCTCTCTGGAAAAACCTTATCCAAAGGTGCTGGAGAAGCTGTTTGCCGAAAATTCAGGCAAGCTTATTGTATTCGCTGATTTTGCAGGCAAGATTGCACCTCTTATCTGCAAGCTCAACAACGACCGGAATCTGGTTATACTTCTGGATCACCACAAGGCAGAAAAGTCGGTTTCCGATTCTGTGATCAACCTTGATCCAGACCTGTATGGTCTCAAGGGAGACAGGGATATATCGGCATCAGTCACCTGCTGGTACTTCGCATGCCACCTGAATTCTGCCAACAAGAAGATGGCACACATTGCAGCCCTTGGAGGAATTGCCGACTTCTTCTATCTGGACTGGCAGGTTCACGGCGAGAACTGGAAATGCGTGGAAGAGGCTGTGAAGCAGGGAACCATGCGCATCGAGAAAAAAGATGGCAAGGATGTGTTCTACATTACACTCCCTGACAGGGAATACGAGATAATCGAGCTCTATACCCTTATGGATATCATCGGCGGCGTAGGCTTCTACGGGGGCGGACCTGAGCTTGGCATCAAGATGCTGCTCCATGGGACAGATGCCGGAGACCAGAAGACTATCGAAAAGTTCTGCAGCATGAAGAAAGAGAAGTTCGACCATGAGTTTGACCGTATTAAAAAAGGTGAGTTCCACGAGACAGAACATATTGTATGGTTCGATGTGAAAGACCGGTTCAAGCCTATGGGTGTCAAGATGATAGGACTTCTCTGTGAGGCACTTACCGACAGCGGACTTGTTCCTGTGGACAAATATCTGGCCGGTTATCAGCAGATTCCGGACGAGGTTCCTGGATTCGGCGAGGTGGACATGGGGGAGACCAAGGTTTCCATGCGGACATCGCTGCCCCTTACTGATCGGGTGCTCAAGGCAGAGCTTCCAGGACTCAACGAGTTCCTGCCGGAGGCTACATTGAATTTGGGTGGATTTGCAGATGCCTGCCATAGAGTGGCAGCCGCAACCACAATAAAGATTGGAAAAGAAGCACAGCTTATGGATGAATGCGAGAACGTTCTGAAAAAGCTTATGAATAAATAAAAACGTTAGTAAACGGAGGATAAAAATGGGTATTGGATATGCATATGGAAAAAACATTCTGATCGGAGACCAGTTTGTACTTAACGGCGTACCAGCAATTGTATCAGCTCTTCCTTTCAGGACAGAGACAAAAGTAGAGCGTCTGCCAGCCGGATCAGATCTTATTATTGAGGACCACAGGACAGAGGTTCCTGGATATATTCAGAAAAAAGCGGCAAAATGCCGTCTTTCCTACGAAAGAATGATTGAGAAAATGGGCCTTGATATCAAGAAGAACCCAATGAAGATTACAGTAGGCGGCGACCTTCTGGCAGGAAGCGGTGTAGGAGCAAGTGCAGCAATCAGCGTATCCTTCGGCCGTGCATGCAACGACGAGTTCAAGCTGGGTCTGGACCTGGTGGAGCAGAACTGGGTAGGATTCCAGGGAGAGTTCCCATACCACGGAGAGCCCAGCGGTGTTGACAACACAGCATCTTCCTTCGGTGGAATCATGATGTATCAGATCCGGGACGGCAAGAAGATGTATGAGCGGATCAAGCCGCCGAAGCCACTCTATGTAGTTCTGGCAAACAGCGGTGTAACCTATGACACAGCTTTAATGGATGCAGAGATTGAAGCTCTTATCAAGAAAGATGCAGGTTTCTTCTACAAGAGACTGAACAAGACTGCAGAGCAGGTATATGCACTCAAGGCTGCTCTTGTGGCTGGCGACTACGACGCAGTAGGCGAGATCATGACAGCAAACCATCAGCTTCTTATCGAGCTTAACATGAGCCATCCACGGCTTATCGAACTCTGCGAGCGCTCCATCAAGATGGGTGCTTACGGTGCAAAGCTCACCGGCGGCGGAAGAGGCGGCTACATGGTTGCCCTGGTAAAGGACCTGGATATGCAGGCTAAGATTGCAGGTACCTTCGAGAAGGAAGGAGTTCCTGTAATCACAGCGGAACTTGGTCTTAACCCAGTTGACGATGTGGACTTTAGAATATTAAAATAAACGCATGAAAATTTTATTATCAGGCTACGGCCAGATGGGAAAGGAAATCGAAAAGATTCTCCTTTCCCGGGGCCATGTTGTGTCTGCCATTGTAGACCCGATGGTTGAGACCGCTCACAAGGAGATATCAGCTGCTGTACTGGCTGATGCAGATGTAGTAATCGACTTCTCATCACCAGCAGCTGTGCTTAAAAACTGCACCGCCTACGCGCAGGGTTCCACACCTGTTGTTCTTGGAACTACCGGCTGGGGTGACAAGTATGACCAGATCAAGGCTATGATCGAGAAAGCAGGCATCGGCTTTGTATGGGGATCCAACTTCTCCATCGGTGCCCACATGCTGTTCAAGCTGGCAAGCTATGCCGCATCATTGGCAAACGCAGTGCCGGACTACGATATCATGGTTCACGAGATGCATCATAAGCTTAAGAAGGATTCACCCTCCGGCACCGCCATCACACTGGCAGAGAAGATTCTTGCCAACTGCGACCGGAAGACCAAGATCGTGACACAGTGCCTGGACCGGCGGATAGAGCCGGAAGAGCTCCATGTGTCATCCACAAGAGGTGGCAGCATTCCTGGAATCCATACAATGTATATGGATTCACCTGCCGACACCATCGAGATAACCCATAATGCACGGAGCCGGGGAGGCTTTGCACTGGGTGCAGTCATGGCAGCAGAGTGGATCAAGGGCAAGAAAGGCTTCTACAGCGTAGAGGACTTTATAAAGGAAATTTTACCGTAATATAGGAGAAAATAAATGAAGTTTGAAGGAATTTACACCGCCCTTATCACACCATTCAATAAGGACGAGTCAATTGACTGGGGCGCACTCAAGGCCCTTGTAGATTTTCAGGTGGAATCCGGAGTTGCCGGAATCGCACCTATGGGCACCACAGGCGAGAGCCCTACAATCATCCATGAGGATCACCTTAAGATCATCGAATTTGTAGCAAGACAGGCTGCAGGCCGCTGTCAGATTATCGCAGGTGCAGGCTCAAACAGCACATCTGAGGCAATCCATATGACCAAGATTGCAGCAAGCTTCGGAGTAGATGCCACACTGCAGGTTGCACCATACTACAACAAGCCCAGCATGGAGGGTTTCTACCGCCACTTCATGACAATTGCAGACGCAGCTGATATTCCAATGGTTGTATACAACATTCCTGGACGGACAGGAAAGAACATCGACAACGCCACAATGCTCCGCCTGGCACAGCATCCGAATATCCAGGCTGTAAAGGAAGCAAGCGGCGATGTGAACCAGATGATGAACCTGATTGCCGCAAAGCCAGACACATTCACAGTGCTCTCCGGCGACGACAACTTGGGATTCCTCCTTATTGCCATGGGCGGAAAGGGAATTGTATCTGTAGCATCCAACCTCTATCCGAAGGAGATGAATGCTCTGTGCAACGCAGCACTGGCTGGCAAGCTTGAAGAAGCTAAGAAGCTCCACTACAAGATGCTTCCATTCTTCAGAGCAGAGTTTGCAGACACAAACCCGGTTCCTATCAAGTACGCTATGTACAAGGCCGGCATGATCCAGGAAGCTTACCGTCTGCCTCTGTGCGAAACCTCTGCCGCTGTAAAGGCTCAGGTGGATGCTGCAATGGCTAAGCTTGCTCAGTGATTGACAGCTTTCATGTGTCATATATCACCCTGGGGTTGCCCAGGGTGTTTTTTTTGATATAAAATAAAGCTATGTTCTTCAAGCGGAAAATAGGCTTGGTCCTGGCAGGGGGCGGCGGAAAAGGCAGCTACGAGCTGGGCGTCTGGAAGTACCTGTCAGAGATAGGCCTTATCAAGAAAATATCTGTCATCTCAGGCTCTTCGGTAGGGGCGCTTAATGCCATACTGCTGAGTCTCTGTGATTTCGATACAGCTGTAAACATATGGACTACTCAGCTTGAGGACAATATTCTGGATTTTAAATCAACCACAAAGAGATCAGGGGCCATATTCAGCAGGGAAGGCCTTTATAAGATCATGAACCAGCTGGATTTCAGCAAGCTTCCAGACCTGAAGAAAAAACTGTATGCCACCTGTCTCAATACCGATACTAAAAAGCCTGAGAGCTTCTGTCTCAACAATTATGACGAGGAGACTGTGAAACAGCTTTTGTGTGCCACCAGTGCCATTCCCCTTGTGTTCCAGGGGGAGAAGATTTTCGGTAACAATTATATTGACGGAGGCTGGGGCGACGAGGTTCCTATAAAGCCTCTGCTGGATGAAGGGTGCACTGATGCAATTGTGGTGAATCTCAAGCGGAGCTATCATGTGGATTATTCCGGCCTTGGCATAAACACAGTTGTGATTCATCCTACTGTCAATCTGGGAGACAACCTGCTAGGTGTCCTGGACTTCTCCTCCAAAGGTGTTGATCGCCGCATGAGACGGGGTTATGAGGACTGCAGAAAACGGTTTGCACCTCTTCTAAGGACATTGCGTGGTTACTTGAGTTTCAGCCTCAGCGGCCTCCGGGCCAAGAAGATAAATGTCATGGCTGATGAGGAAATTCTTCAGGAGACTTTGAAAGTGATTTCAGAACATCCTGAACACCTTAAGGAGATACAGGGATATTTCAACATTGACTTACCTACAGCAGGCGGGGAGGTTTTCTGGAAAGAGCTGGCCGAATACCATGGCTGGAGGTTCCAGGAGAACAACATCACCAGGCATATAAGGCTTATTGATCCCGCCAACTTCCGCAGGGCCTGGGGCAGACGGAGGCAGCTTGTTGACTACTGCAGATCATTTTTAATCAGTCAGTTGGCGAAGTAGCCTTTTCGGAGGTATATTTTAGTTATGAAGGAAATGACAGAAAAAGTACCGCTGCCCGGCGACGTCGTTGTGGCAGATCGGGGTTTATACAAACACTATGGCATCTATATAGGGAACGGCCGGGTTATCCACTATTCTGCCGGCATCGGCATAGAGCTGGATGCAGCCAGGGCCAAGATAATCGAGACATCTCTTGTTGACTTCCTGGACGGCAGTGCCCTCTATGTGGAGGAGACCGACGAGCCGGGCGCCTTCCCGCCGGACCGTGTGGTGGCTCGGGCCAAATCCATGGTGGGCCAGTTACATGGCGAGTACAACATTGCGTTCAACAACTGCGAGCATTTCACCCACTGGTGCAAATACGGAACTAAAGAGTCGAGCCAGGTCAACACGGTCCTTAAGGCAGTGGTGGGCGTGGCCGCCATTGCCTTGGGACTTGCCGCTGGAGGCAAGTTCCTGGGCGGGAAGGGTGGAAGAGGCCTTCTTTAAGCCTTCTTGCCAAGCCCTATGACAAAGGTCTCGAAAGAATTGATGCGGGATGCCTGGGGCTTAAGGATCTTGACCGCATTGAAATGCTTCTTCATATCATCAAGAATCTCTTTCTCCTTGCCCCCCTGGAACATCTTGAACACAAAGTTGCCTCCCGGGGTCAGCACCTGCAGTGCAGTATTGTAAATAGATTCTATCAGCTGGATTGAACGTTCGGTATCCACAATCCTGTTGCCTGTGGTGGAGGGGGCGGCGTCGCTGACTACCGCATTGTAAGGCCCTTTCTCGGCTAACATCCGGATGCTGGTCTGGTCAAAGGCATCGCCCTGGAGAAAGAAGAAGTTGGGCTTCTTTACAGCTATGCTCAAAGGCTTCAGGTCGATGGCAGAGAGGAATCCGCCCTCTCCCAGCAACTTCATTATGTACATGGTCCAGCTTCCCGGTGCGGCACCTACGTCCAGCACCTTGAAATCTCTCTTTATCACATTGAATTTCTGCTGAATCTCCTCCAGTTTGTAGACTGAACGGGCAGGGTAGCCCTCCTTCTGTGCCTTCTTGGTATAAAAATCGTCGTCCCAGGTTCCTTTTTTCACTTGAACTAAATCCCCATTACCCTTACATTATATATGATGAGATTAACAAAAATCGAGGAATATTTACAGACCATTCTTCCGGAAAAAGTGAATAATTGCTGGAAGGAGTCTGTCATTGGGGATGCAGCTGTCAAGGATGCATTCCTTAATCAGATAAATGCACCGGCTAAGGACCTTCTTTCCAGGGGTGGCAAGCGGTGGCGCCCTCTTCTTATGATGCTGTTCTACCAGCTGTACCGTCCAGATGACGACATACTGGCTTTTACTCCCCTGGTGGAGCTGCCCCACAACGGCACTCTTATTATAGATGATATCGAGGATTCCTCCGACTTCCGCCGCGGCAAGCCTGCAGTGCATCTGATCTACGGCACCGACCTCTCTGTCAATACCGGGAACTTCTTATACTTCCTGCCGCATGTCTGCATCGACTCAAGCAATTTCTCCGACGATATAAAGCTGGCGGCATACCGCTATTACAACGAAAGCATGACCAGGCTTCACATAGGTCAGGGGCTTGATATTCTGTGGCACCGGGACAAGGAGTATATTCCATCTTCAGATGAATATATGACTATGTGCAGCTTCAAGACAGGAGCACTTTCCCAGCTTTCAGGCCGCCTTGGTGTCCGGGCTGGAGGAGGTTCCGAAGAGGCTGCTTCTTCTATGGGAAAAGCATGCCGGCAGATGGGCGTGGGGTTCCAGATACTTGATGATGTGATCAATCTGACTGTTGGGAACCCTGGCAAAAAGAGGGGAGACGATATTGTGGAAGGGAAGAAGAGCCTTCCTGTGATACTGTGCAGCCAGCTGGGTGGCAACATGACTCGTCTCAAGGAGATATTCGCTTATGCAGGAGAGCAGGGCGTAGAAAAAGCAGGTTCCGAGGTGGAGGAGGCAATTGCTATGATCGGATCCACCGGTGCCATAGAGAAGGCAAAGGAGATGGCTTTGGAAATACTCTCTTCAAGCCGCAAGGCAATAATGAGTTCCTATCCGGCCAGCCCTGTCCTTGATGACATAAGCAATCTCTTTGACTCGTTCCTCAAGCCTTTTAAAGGAGGAAAATGATGAAGATCCGAGACCTTCTTTCCACCAGATTCAGATATGTATACAACAACTGGTGTCTCTATATAATCATAGCCAATGTGATTGTGTTCCTCCTCACCTCGTTCAACAGCAGGCTTGCATCATACCTGGCCATGAACCCTATCAACGTAAGCCATCATCATATGTACTGGCAGTTTATTACCTACATGTTTGTCCACGGCTCCTTGAGCCACCTCTTCTTCAATATGCTGGGCCTCTACTTCTTCGGTGTGGCTGTGGAGCAGTCCATAGGCAGCAAGGAATTCCTTCTGTTCTACCTGCTGTGCGGTGCTCTTGCCGGAGTCTTCTCTTACTTTGTCTATGTGAACACAGGCTATTTCCGCATCTTCCTGCTGGGTGCATCCGGATCTCTCTTTGCAGTGCTTCTGGCCTATGCAGTGATCTATCCCGACTCCACTGTGTTTCTCTTCGGCATCGTCCCTGTTTCAGCTCCTGTGCTGATTCTGGGCTATACTGTGCTTGAGATTATATATCAGCTTACCGGCTATAATGCGGGAGTTGCCCATCTGACCCATCTTGGGGGCTTTGCCTTTGCATACCTCTACTTTGTGATCCGGTTCAAGGTGAATCCTGCAGAGCGGCTTTTCGGCAGGAGGAGATAATATGTTCAGACCTATGCGCCGTTTCAAGCAGCAGCTTTCTGACGCGGAGTGCATCTCTATCTTGAAGAGTGAGGTCCGAGGCATTCTTTCTGTCCTTGGAGATGATGATTATCCCTATGGTGTTCCTCTCGACTATTACTATTCGGGAGAAGACGGCCACATATATTTCCATGGGGCAGGGGATGGACATAAGATTGATTCTATCAAAAAGCATGATAAAGTCTCTTTCTGTGTAATGGACAAAGGGACAAAAGATGCAGAGAGCTGGTTCCTCCATTTCAGGAGCGTGATTGTCTTCGGTCGCATAAAGATTGTGGAGGATCACAATAAGGCGCTGGATATCTGCCGGAAGCTCTGCTATAAATTTGGATTATCCCCTGAGGTTGTAGAAAAGATGGTCAAGAAAAGCGGCGCCCATGTCACCTGTCTGGAACTGGTTCCCGAGCACATCACCGGGAAAGCGGTAAAAGAAGAGTAATTTACTTTTTCAGGAAAGACTTAATCTCATCCAGCCGGCTCTCGGCCACCTGGCGGCCTGTCTCGTAGCATCGCTGCAGCTCATCAGGATTGTGCTCAATGCGTGATATTCCCAGAGGTTTCTCTGGACACAGGACAATAGCTTTTCCCTCTTTCTCCTGCCGGAAGGCATAATCGTGCTGCTGGTTGTAATCAGTATGGCGGGTCTCCATTCTTGCCAGCAGCTTAGGATATTTACGCAGGGACAGGCGCATCAGCTTTAAGAGGGAATCGGGCTCTTTTACGAAGTCCTTGGGCTGTGTCAGGATCACTATATTCTTGTCGTAACCCATCTCCTGGAATTTTGCCAGGGGGATGGAGTCGGTCATTCCGCCGTCCAGCAGCTTGTAGCCATCCACCTTTACCACGCTGGAGACCAGGGGCATGCTGGCACTGGCCCTCATCCATGTAAGGTCAGTTCCATGTCCTGTCTTAAGCTCTTTATAGATAGGCTCCCCGGTCAGACAGTCTGAGACCACCACATAGAAGTGCATAGGGTCTTTTGCAAATGTGTCGTAATCGAAGAGATCCAGCTTGTTGGGAATCACATTGTAGCAGAAGTCGGCGCCATACAGGTCTCCGGTAAGGAAGAGGGAGCGGAGGCTGCAGTACTTCCAGTAACGGGCAAAGCGTTTGTTATACCGTATGACACGGCCTATCTGATGAGATTTATAGTTGCATCCGAAAGTGGCGCCGGCCGAGACCCCGATTGCGCCGTCGAAGGTTATGCCGTGCTCCATAAGCACATCGCAGACACCTGCGGTGAACATCCCCCGCATGGCTCCGCCTTCCATTACCAGTCCATTCATAATTGTAAGCGGGCGAGGGGAATCGGACCCCCGACACAAGCTTGGGAAGCTTGGGTATTACCACTATACGACGCCCGCAGAGATAAAATCATTTTATGGGAACATGGAATAGTTGTCAATGTGGTTTTTATTTCCGGGTGAAACGCTTGATAAGCATCTTGAGAATATAGAAGGTTCCGGTGACAGCCAGGACAAGCATGCCGGTGGTGAGGGTAAACCCGCCCAGGGCTGATAAATAGCCCGGATCAACAGAATAGAATATGTTGAAGTTTTCTATAGCATAGCTTACGCACAGCATGAAGAAGCCAACTATAATAAATAGGAGGCCCAGCCTGCTTACCTTGTCGTTCATCATATGATTCTCCTCCTTAAATATAACGGCTAAAAGCAACTCTGTAAACCTTCCGGGAAAATGTTTTCCGCCTCCGGGAATTTAGGAAAATTTCCCATTTACGGCAGGTAAGACCCCCCTTTATCATAAAAGAACCAAATAACTAAGGAGAGAAAAATGAAAAAAGTATTACTTATTACTTTAGTTCTTCTTCTTGCTGCTGGCATGGTATTTGCCGGTGGAAGCAAAGAGAAAGGTGAAGGTGATGGAAAGGCTGACGGCGGAAAGCAGTTCATCGTCATCAAGTCATCATCAATCGGTGGTTCATGGTATGCCTGCGGTGCTGCATATGCAAAACTGATTACAGACAACACAAACTTTATTGCTATGAACAGTGCATCTCCTGGACTTACCAACGAGAGTATCAAGACTATGGCAGAGGGAAAAGCTCAGCTGGCATTGGGCGAGCCTCTTGGTGCCTATGCTGCCCTTAAGGGTAATGCACCATGGGATAAACCTCAGAATGTGAGAATTCTGTTCGGAATTTGGCCTGGAGTATTCAATATTGTGGTAAATGCAGATTCCAATATCAATACACTCGCTGATCTTAAGGGCAAGAGTATTGCAACATTTGTTGAAGGAGAACCAGATGGAATGGCATTCATGGATCTGTTGAGCTGGGCAGGAGTAAATGAGCAGAATTCCAGAGTTTACAGAATCATGAAGAACGATGCAACCAGAATGTTCATCGACGGACAGGCAGACTGTCTTATCTATGCATTCGGTCACGGACACTCTAAACTCAAGGAAATCTGCACAGCAAGAAAAATTAAATTTGTTCCTACAGATGACGCTCTTGCTAAGAAATTTATGGAAAAATATCCATACTATTCATCCACACAGTTCGGATCCGAGTTCAATGTTCCAGATGCTCAGCAGTTCCAGAGTACATATTTCATTATGTGTCTCGACTCTCTGCCAGAAGATCAGGCTTATGAATTCACAAAAGTATGGTGGGAAAACTGGGACTTCCTGCAGGAAGCTATGCCAAGCAACGTTCCATGGATCAACAGAGATGACCCACAGGGTGGACTGCCAATTCCAATGCACCCAGGTGCTCTGAAGTATTTCAAGGAAAAAGGAATAATTAAATAAAACGAGAGGTCTGTTGTGGCTGAAGTAAAACAATTTAGTAAAGCAGAGCTGGAAGAACTTGAAAAAGAAATGGGAGTCAATATCTATGACGATGATGACTTCAAAGGAGTAACTTCCTTTTTCAAGCATGATTGGATAAAGAAATTTCTTTTTGTCATCGGCATCTTAGCTACAGGAATACCTATTTTTGAGATTTTTGCATTTGCATTCTCACCAGATATTCAGCGGCCAGTTCATATTATG
>CADAEX010000022.1:0-1598 GCA_902787125.1 uncultured Spirochaetaceae bacterium | reverse complement strand
AATATTTAATCTGTTGTTGATAATGTTGACAATAGCTGTAAGTATCTGGGCAAAGATGAGATGGGTTCCTCTGTACATCTATCCAGATCCAAAGCCATACGAAGTTTTCTTGACTTTCTGTTTCTTGTTTTTAACACTTGAAGCAATCAGGAGATCAATCGGAATGGCTATGTCCATTATATCTATTTGTTTCTTATTATATGCATTCTTTGGGCCATATATGCCCAGATTCTTTGCTCACGTCGGGTTTGCCCCAAGTGACTTGGTAACTCAAGTTGTAATCGGAACAGAAGGAATGATGGGCGATCTTATGTCAACGGCCTGTACACAGATTGTATTCTTTATGTTGTTCGCAGCATTCTTAAAGATTTCTAATGCCACAAACCTATTTATGGATTTCTCTAAAGCCATTGCTGGCCACCTTACTGGTGGACCAGCAAAAGTGGCTGTAGTATCCAGCGGCTTCATGGGAATGCTTTCTGGAAGTTCCAGTGGAAACGTTGCGACAACTGGTTCTGTGACTATTCCGCTTATGATTTCCATGGGATTCAAGCGTCATGTGGCTGCTGCAATTGAGGCAGTATCCTCAACTGCAGGTCAGTTTATGCCGCCTATCATGGGTGCCGCTGCATTTGTAATTGCAGAGTATACAGGAAGTACCTACTGGGCTGTCTGCATTGCAGCATTCCTGCCGTCGGTACTCTACTTTACATGTATGTTCTTTGTAGTTGATGTCCGTGCCCGCAAGCAGGGTATGACTGGACTTCCTAAGAATCAGCTTCCTGATTTTAAGGAATCTGCAAAGAAGGTAATACCATTGTTAATTCCTATTACAGTACTGGTTATTCTGCTGGCTCTCCAGTTCAGTACCCAGTTTGCTGTAATGTACTCTATTGTAGCACTGGTAATAAGTTATATTCCTTTCAAGGGAAAAAGGGTTGGAATAAAAAAGATTTTTAATGCATTGGCATTGGCATCTAAAATCATGATTCCTATCACTACCTCTTGTGCAGGATGTGGACTTATTGTCGGAATTATGTCTATGACAGGTTTTGGTGAACGGCTTGCATACGGAATTCTGGCTGTTGCCAATGGAAATCTCTACATTGGACTTGCATTCACAGCACTTATGTGTGTAATCCTTGGTATGGGTCTTCCTACATTGGCTGCATACATAGTTCTGGCCGCTCTCGGTGTACCTGCTCTGGTACAGCTGGGTGCTCCTCTTCTGGCTGCACACCTGTTCGTATTCTATGTGGCTATTCTTTCTGCAATAACTCCTCCAGTATGTCTTTCTGCATACGTTGGAGCCGGTATTGCTGGAGCAAAGCCTATGAAGGTTGGTATCACAGCTATGACAATGGCACCGTTCATCTATGTGCTGCCATTCATGTTCGTAGTATGGCCAGGTCTTCTGTTCAACGCTCCGATCCTGGAAGTATTAAAATGCATAGTTGAGTTTATGCTCTTTATGTTCCCTGTGATCATCGTTCCACAGAGATTCTGGATGACAAAGATGAATATTGTGGAGATGGCTCTGTTCACATTGTGTACACTGAGTTTCTTCATATTCAAACAGTATGCTCTTGCTTCAATGG
>CADAEX010000021.1 GCA_902787125.1 uncultured Spirochaetaceae bacterium | reverse complement strand
CGCCTCTGTCACCGACAACCTGAAGGCTGCTGCCAAGGCTCTGGACAAGAGCGTAGGCGATATTACAGTTGTAGTACTGGACAGACCACGGCACAAGGCTATTATCGACGAGATCAGAGCCTGCGGTGCCAGAATCAAGCTTATTACAGACGGAGACGTAGCTCCGGCTGTATCCTGCGGCTTCCCGGAAAGCGGTATCGATATGATGATCGGCACCGGCGGAGCACCGGAAGGTGTTCTGGCAGCAGCCGCACTTAAAGCTATCGGCGGCGAGTTCCAGGGACGGCTCCATCCAATGAAGGACGGAGAGCTTGAAAGAGCTGCCAAGATGGCTGGAAAGGATCCTCTCCGTCTCCTTACAATAGATGACCTGGTTCAGACCCAGGATGTTATGTTTGCCGCAACAGGTGTAACAGATGGCGAGCTCCTCTCCGGTGTACGCTTCTTCGGAAACAACGAGGCCTCTACAAAGACTATAATCCTCAGAGGATCTTCCGGAACAGTAAGATTCATTGAGTCAAGACATCACCTGGACCGCAAGGGCGAGCGGACCTGGAAGCTGTTTGCTCCTATTGCATGAGGTATTGATATGAGTGACAACAGGCCTTCCTGGGATGATTATTTTCTTGAGGTGATGGATGCTATCTCCAAGCGGGCAACCTGCGACAGAGGCAAAAGCGGCTGCGTAATCGCAAAGGACCATCAGATACTGGTGACCGGTTATGTAGGAAGCCCTGCTGGACTGCCTCACTGTGACGAGGTTGGGCACCAGATGAAGAAGATGATACACGAGGATGGCCATATCACTCAGCATTGTGTACGGACAGTGCATGCCGAGCAGAATGCAATATGCCAGGCTGCAAAGCGGGGTATCTCCATAGAGGGAGGTACCCTGTACTGCCGTATGACCCCCTGCCGCACCTGCACTATGCTTATCATCAACTGCGGTATAAAGCGGGTGGTATGCCAGCAGCGCTATCATGTAGCCGAGGAATCCGAGGCTATGCTCAAGATGGCAGGCATCGAGCTGGAATACAAAAGTACAGAGACAGTACAGTATAAAAATCAGTAATTAATAGATCAGTCGTTCTCTTCGGTCTTAAGCACAGCCAGGAATGCGCTCTGGGGCAGTTCCACATTGCCTACTACCTTCATGCGCTTCTTTCCCTCTTTCTGCTTCTCAAGGAGCTTACGCTTACGGGAGATATCACCGCCGTAGCACTTGGCTGTAACATCCTTGCGGTATGCGCTTATGGTCTCTCTTGCAATAATAGTGCTGCCTATTGCACCCTGGATAGGAATCTTGAACTGATGCCGTGGAATCTCATCGCACAGCTTCTTGCAGACATGCCGTGCCTTATCAACTGCACTGTCCTTGAAAACCAGCATGGAAAGGGCATCCACAGGGCTGCCGTTCACCAGGATATCCAGCTTGACAAGATTTGTAGGCTTAAAGCCCTGGATCTCATAATCGAAGGAGGCATAGCCGCGGCTTATAGATTTAAGCCTGTCGTAGAAATCGAAAAGAACCTCGGCAAGAGGCATGTCGTAGATAACTTCAACCCGCTTCTGGTCCAGGTAGTTCATAGAGGTCTGCACTCCCCTCTTCTCCATACACAATGTCATTATAGGCCCCAGATATTCGGATGGGGTAATGATGGAGGCAGCAATATAAGGTTCCTCGCAGTAATCTATGCTGACAGGATCGGGAAAATCCATAGGGTTGTTTATCTTGAGCATCTCGCCGCTCTTAAGGTATACATTGTACATTACCGACGGTGATGTGAACACGATGGAAAGATCAAATTCACGCTCTATACGCTCCTGGATGACCTCCAGATGGAGAAGACCTAAGAAACCGCACCTGAATCCGAAGCCCAGGGCTGATGATGAGTCTTTCTCATAAATAAGGGAGGCGTCGTTGAGCTTGAGCTTTTCGATAGCTGCAAGAAGTTCCTCGTAGTCATTGGAATCCACAGGATATATTGAGGAGAAGACTACAGGCTTCACCTCCTTGAACCCTTCCAGAGGATCAGAAGCAGGATCGTCAGCCAATGTTATGGTATCGCCGATATGGACATCGGAGATATTCTTGATACCTGCGTTTATGTAGCCTACATCACCTTCATTGAGGCCGTCATTCTTCTCAAGATTTATCTTGAAAAGACCCGTCTCCTCAACCCGGTAGGTACCGCCTGATATCATGAACTTGATGGTCTGGCCCGCCTTGATCATACCAGAGAATACACGGATATTCACTATTACGCCCCGGTATGGGTCGTAGTGGGAGTCGAATATAAGGGCACGGAGCTTGTCATCCTTTGCAGGAGGCGGAGCTGGGATATACTGGATTATTGCCTCGAAAAGCTCATCCACCCCCTGCCCTGTCTTTGCAGAGACAAGGACTGCCATGTCAGAGTCCAGTCCCAGGTCATGGTCGATCTGGTACTTAACACTCTCTATATCTGCGCTCGGCAGGTCTATCTTGTTGATTACAGGAATAATCTCCAGGTTATGGTCTATGGCCATGTACATATTGGCCAGAGTCTGGGCCTCCACCCCCTGGGTTGCATCGATAAGGAGAAGAGCCCCTTCGCAGGAGGAGATGGCCCGGGAAACCTCGTAGGAGAAGTCAACATGACCTGGGGTGTCAACCAGGTTGAGCACATACTCCTGGCCGTCCTTAGCTTTATATCTTAAGGTCACAGCCTGAGACTTTATGGTTATTCCCCTCTCCCGCTCTATATCCATGTTGTCCAGAATCTGGTTCATGGAAGTCCGGCTGTCCACCAGGGCAGCTTTCTCTATAAAACGGTCGGCCAGGGTGGATTTACCGTGGTCGATATGGGCTATAATGCAAAAGTTCCTTATCCGCTTTGTATCCATATGCAATAATTATATCAGATTGTTGTCATCAAGGTAAGCCACCAGCTGCAGACCTGTCTCCATAAAGCCGGCTTTTTTCTTCTTGACATAGATCTGCATAGCCACATAGCGCATCCTGCTGTCATACCTCCATCCCCTTAAGGAGAATGGATCGTTTGCAGAAAGGTCTGACTCGTAGGCTGCAAGACCCTGATAAACCTTCTTAATGACATATCCCTCTTTAAACACATAGTTTCCGGTGCTTTCCACCTGCATTCCAAACAGAGGAAGTATTAAATTCTTCTTGCTGTCCTTCCGCAGTGCAATATCCATGGCTTTGCGGGGCCGCTTCTTGGTGGCGATATAGCTGGTCTCGCTCTTGCCGTTTCTTTCCCAGCCTATGCAGAGCAGAGTATCTGGAGAAAGGGTGTTGAGAATCTTATGAACCTGGGTAATAGTCTTTATCTCTATACCGTTGATAGTCTTGATGATATCGCCGTTCTGGAGACCTGCCACACATCCGCTTTCGCCCGGAATGGCATAGAGCACCTCCAGAGTATTATTTTTCTCGTACATGGAGAGACCAAGCCAGGAGTGAGCCACCTGACCGCCATCATACATGCCGGAAAGAAGGTCCATGACCCAGTGGGACGGAATAGCAAAGTTGATGTTCTGGAACCTGGGGATTCCGGCAAACACTACTCCGATAACCTCGTTCTTGTCGTTGATAAGCGGACCACCTGAGTTTCCCGGGTTCACAGGAACATCCACCTGGAGTACATCTCCCAGTGGCAGGAACCGCCGCTGACCTGCAGAAACTATACCTGCTGTGATAGTGTTCTCAAGTCCACCAGGAGAACCTATGGCAAAGATACGGTCCCCAGGATTATAGCTGTTGTCCAGACTGAAATTGAATATATATTCGGGATCTATCTCGGTCTTGAGCAGCGCTATATCAAAGATAGGATCCCAGGCCACAACCTTTGCAGGCACACGGGAACCCACTGCATCGGGCAGACGGATGAAAAGACGGGAGAAACCCTCGTACTCGGGGTTAACCTCGCTCTCGATGACATGATAGTTTGTGATCACGTAACCACGCTTGTCTATGAAGAAACCGCTTCCGATGGAACGGTCCGGTACACCTACTCCATACTGGAGCTTTGTACCCTTGTTGACCCAGATTGTGACAGTACCTTTCATCATCTCGGCTGGAGATGAAAGATTATTAAGTACCTCAATATACTCCTTCTTCTTGTCACATTCCCCCATGCTGGCAGCAATGAGCTTGAGCATATAACGGTTGTTCTGGGTCACCGAAAGATCGCCATATTTGACCAGAAGTTCCTGAGAGGGCTTGGTGAAGTTGAGATATTTATAGAACTTATAGAGGGCTGAGATATAATTCTCTTTCTCATAATCGTTCTCTGCAGCCTGAAGATAAAGCTGGGTTATGTCCGGGTTGCCGATAAGGGATGTCTTCTCTATGGCAAGGAGGGAAAAATAGATGGAGATAGCTTTTTCATACTTCTTTTCCTCAATCGCCTTGTTATAGTCGGATATAATCCTATCGTATATAGTCTGACGGCAGTTTTCCACAATCCCTTCGGAACGTGCCTTGTCATATATCTTATCCCTGGAGCTGTCTATGTAGAGAATCTCCTGCAGAGCTGCAAAGGGGGCATCCTTCTCCAGATGCTTCTCCACTGTCCCTGCCACATCAGGATCACGCTGATAGACATATTCCTCGTTCTTATCCTTAGACCTGCATCCTGACAGAAGGAGCGCAGCTAAAATAAAGGAGAATAAAACTTTTCTCATCATGCCTTTGCCGGTTCTACCTCTTTCTTCGGAAGATGGAGAAGCTCTCTTATCTCCGCATCATCCAAAGTCTCTTTCTCAAACAGAGTGTCGGCCAGAAGCTCAAGCTTATCCTTGTTCTCCTTAAGGATTCTCTGGGCATCCTGGAAGCATTCATCTATAATATGCTTTACCTCATTATCAATAGTCTGGGCTGTAGCCTCGGAATAATCCTTGTGCTGGGCAATCTCCTTACCTATGAAGATAGGCTCATCCTCCTGTCCGAAAGCAACAGGTCCAAGGATATCGCTCATACCCCACTCGCACACCATCTTCCGGGCCAGCTGTGCAGCCTGCTGAAGATCGTTCTGTGTTCCTGTGGTGGTCCAGCCATATATCATCTGCTCTGCTATATAACCGCCAAGACAGATCTTGATACGGTCTCTCAGCCACATCTTGTTCCTGGAGTAGCTGTCTTTCTCAGGCAGCGACATTGCCATGCCGAGCGCCCTGCCCCGAGGTATGATAGTAACCTTGTGGAGAGGATCGGAATACTCAAGGAAATAATGGAGCAATGCATGCCCTGCCTCGTGGAATGCAGTGGCTTTCTTGTCATCATCGGTTATAACTTTGGACTTCCGGGCAACACCCATCTTAACCTTATCAAG
Source organism: uncultured Spirochaetaceae bacterium (assembly GCA_902787125.1). Classification (GTDB taxonomy): domain Bacteria; phylum Spirochaetota; class Spirochaetia; order CADAEX01; family CADAEX01; genus CADAEX01. Next base: position 6,335 of record CADAEX010000021.1, on the reverse strand, counting down.
GGCCTCCTCGAAATCCTCCATAGTAACTTTCTTTTTATTCTTGCGGGCCGCAAAAAGTGCTGCCTCATTCACCATATTGGCAATCTCGGCGCCGGAAGAGCCTGGGGTTGCCCGGGCCAGCCGCTCCATATCAACTTCGCCGTCAATTGGAATCTTGGATGCATGGAGACGGAATATAGCTTCCCTTTCCTTGACATCAGGCATATCAACCACAACCTGACGGTCAAAGCGGCCCGGACGCAGCAGCGCTGGATCCAGGACATCGGGACGGTTGGTGGCTGCCAGGATGATAACTCCATCCTTTGAGTCAAAGCCGTCCATCTCAACCAGCATCTGGTTAAGGGTCTGCTCCCGTTCGTCATGGCCACCGCCGTAGCCTGCCCCTCTGGTGCGTCCTACAGCATCAAGCTCATCAATGAATATAATGCAAGGTGCATTCTTCCGGCCCTGCTCGAAAAGATCTCTTACACGGCTGGCACCGACACCTACAAACATCTCCACAAAGTCGGAACCAGACATGTGGAAGTAAGGAACTCCTGCCTCTCCCGCAATTGCCTTGGCCAGAAGGGTCTTTCCTGTTCCCGGCATACCAACCAGCAGCACCCCTTTTGGAATCTTGGCACCTATATCTGTGAATTTCTTCGGATTCTTAAGGAAGTCCACAACCTCCTCAAGCTCGTATTTAGCCTCGTCCTGTCCTGCAACATCGGCAAACATAACTTTCTTGCCGTTGGCATCGTACCGCTTGGCTCTGCTCTTGCCAAAGCCCATTGCCTTGTTGCCGCCACTCATGTTACGGAACATAAGCCATATGAAAGTGAGGCCTATAAGCCATGGAACCACATCCACCAGGAGACGGTAGGTTGTCATGTTCTTGACACCGCCGGTGATCTTTACACCGCTCTCCTCCAGCCGCTCCAGGAGTTTGTCATCAAAATAAGGAATACGGGTCTTGAAAGCTGTGTGCTGACCTGAGACATTAGTAAGATAGCCCTGGATCTCCTCATTATCCATTATCCTTACACTTTCTACAGATTTGTTCTCCAGATAGTTGAGGAATGTGGAATATGATATCTCCTCCATGGCTGTGTCGCCGCCGTTGAATACGAACATAAAGAGGAACATGATTATGAGGGATGTGAGGATGAAGAATGCAAACCTGTTGTTGAACCCAAGTTTTACAGGGCCTGATCCGCCACCGCGGAAGATGAACATAGGACCTTCGTCCTGCTGATTCTGGTCTTCTTCCTGAGCTGGTTCTTTGTCCTTACCCTGTTCCGGTTCTCTGCCGAGTTCCGGCTCTTTATTTTTATCTTTTTCTTCGTTTTCGTTGTCTGACATTCAATCCTGCCTTGATTTTAAAATATATACTTCCCTGTCTTCGCCGGCCCTGCTCTCCAGTCTGATCAGATCTGAAACCCGGTTTCTGTAACCATACAGACCTCCCCAGACTGCGATGACACCTCTGCTGTCACAGATAATAGGAACAGCACTGCGCATCTCCACAGGAACCTGCCACTCGGAAAAAATCTTCTTAAGCTTTTTCCTTATGCCTCCGGAGATGATATAATCGCCATTTTTCCAGCTTCGGAAAAAGAGCTCCCCCTGAACCCCGTCAACAGGAATCCAGATATCATCTTTCTTACATAAAGATACCAAAGATTTTTCAACAGAAAAACCCCTATTATTATATATTTTATTATTTTCTTTATCAGGATACCATTCCAGGTTCTCTCCGTGCCGCCTTATCTTGAATCCATACCCCTTGAGAAGCAGTGCACCCCGGCGCACCGATTTTTTATCCAGGACAGTCCGGACAAAACGGTATGGAAGCTCCCGGTTCTCCCCTTTTGCAAAGAGGTCGAAGCAGTTGTAGACAGCCTCTATCTTAATAACATCCGGACAGGCCATAAAGTTACTGTAGGAGGTGGAGAAGGAACCCTCTCCCATATCCTGCCATACAACCAGCTTTGAAGCCTGCTCCTTGATGAAACTGTAGGCCATGGATGCCTTGTCAGAGAACTCCATAAGGGATTTTGTACAGCTGGGGAACACTTCCTTTATCTGTGGAAGCAGAAGGTTGCGGACACGGTTCCGGAGATAATCGGTACCCAGGTTTGTGGTATCCAGGGAATAGCCTGTGCCCTGCTGCTCCACATAATCCAGAATTGCACTTTTAGGACAGGCAGAAAGAGGTCTGATGATATATTCCCGCTGGTCAGGGATTCCCATCATGCCCCCTATGCCGCTTCCCTTGAAAAAGCGCATCACAAGAGTCTCTATGGTATCATCCAGGTTATGGGCCAGAGCCAGATGGTCGCAGCCATACTTTCTCATGGTTTTCTCGAAAAATTCATAGCGTGCCTTACGGGCTGCCCCTTCCTTGCCAATTTCGGGAGAAAGCTTTTCTATAAGGCCAGAGTCGGTGCCTATTTCCAGAGGAAGTTTATACTGGTCTGCAATCCTGCGGATAAAGGAAAGCTCATTTGAAAGCTCATCCTGGGAACGGAGCATATGATTATAGTAACCAAGGACAATCTCAATCCCAAGCTGTTCCTTAAGTTCATCCAGAAGAAGCATAAGGCACATGGAATCAGGACCGCCCGAGAAGCCGATGAGAATTTTCCTCGCATCAGAAATCTGGCTGAAATACTCAAGCACCTGGTCTTTGAGAAATGTTTTTGATTGCATTGATCTCATTTGTCACCTGCTCCACGGTCCTATGGGTCAGGGCAAGGATTCCTTCTCCAGCCTTCTCCACCGCCTTGGATATGTTCTCTCTGTCTATCTTGTCCGGCACTCCCAGGACATAGTTCGATACATCACCGGAATACGGGGGCCGGCCTATACCGATATATATTCTGAGGAAATCATTTGCCGGGGCAAATGTCATGATAGATTTAAGTCCGTTGTGACCAGCATCGCCGCCGCCCCGCTTAATCCGCAGGACACCTGGAAAAAGATCCATGTTGTCGCATACCACAATGATATCTTTTGTGGTGCATTCGGCAGCCTTAAGAACATCCCGGATGACCTGTCCGGAATTATTCATAAAAGTAAGGGGCTTTATCAGGAAAATATCTTTTCCCTTAAAAACCCCTTTTCCATATATGTATTTTTTGAAGAATTTCTTCTTGAGTTCTATGCCGGTCTTTTCTCCCAGGTAATCCACCACCTTGAAACCACAGTTGTGCCTTGTATCGGTGTATTCATCCCCAGGATTTCCCAGTCCCAGAACAACCATATATTATTTCTTTTCTGCGTCAGCTGCTGCTGCCTCACCTTCTGCCGGAGCTGCCTCAGCTGCTGCTGCCTCACCTTCTGCCGGAGCTGCAACTGGCTCTTCCTTGACGTGGGTAACGTGGCAGACAATCTCTTCTGGATCAAGCAGAAGCTTTACATCCGGGTTTGCCGGAATATCCTTGACATACAGAGCCTGGTTCATATCCAGTCCAGATACATCGATTGTAATCTTCTCAGGAATGTTTCTAGGAAGACACTCAACCTCGATATTGTGCACAATCTGCTCAAGAACTCCACCGGCCTTGACCCCGACTGGTACACCTTCCAGATAAACAGGAATACTTGTTTTAAGCAGAACGCCTCTTGTGATTTCGAAGAAGTCGATATGCTGCATCTTTCCTGTAAGGATATCATCCTGATAATCCTTGATAAGAACCTCGCACTGCTCCTCTCCGTTGAGCATAAGAGAGATAATCAAGCTCTCAGGAGCTCTATGATATTTCTTCTCAAATTCTCTGTCATCAATTGCAACATAACGCTGCTCTTTTCCACCATATACAACTGCCGGAATCTTTCCAGCCTTTCTGAGCTTATAGTTTGCTCTCTTGCCGAACTCTGTCCGTAAAGTGATGTCAAGAGTGTTTTTGTCTGCCATAATCATTCTCCTCTACCAAAAGCAATACTGGGATGGCAGGATTCGAACCTGCGATTGACGGAACCAAAACCCGTTGGCTTACCACTTGCCGACATCCCATCCATCCCTAATACTTTATAATATTTTTATATTTAGTTCTACACTATCTGCGGGCTATTTTAGTAAGTTTTATACAAAATTTCAATATGTTGAGAAATTAAACTGTCAGATTTTGGATTATTCTTCCTCTGGACCTATTTCTTCTAAGGTGTCAGCTTTTTCGTAGGCTTCCAAGATTTTTTCCTGCATCTTGGCTCTGAACTCCGGAGAGATTGGATGTGCCACATCCCGGTACTCACCTGTCTGAGTCTTGCGGCTTGGCATAGCAATGAATGCCCCGTCTTTGCCGTCGATGATCTTCAGGTTGTGCACCACAAAGCAGTCGTCAAAAGTAACGTTGACATACGCCTTGAGCTTGCCTTCTGCCGTGGCTTTCCTAATCTTGATATCAGTGATTTCCATAATACAAAACCCCCTATTTTGTATCTTAAATGAAGCAGGGGTTTTCCCGCTCTAAAAAAATTTTATCATACATTTTAAAAAAGTGTAAAAATTTTTTTAAAAAATAACAAAATATTATAATTTTTGAGATTTATATTATTTTCAAACTGCTTAAATTAAATTTTCTGTCCATTGAACCAGAGTTTTTCAAGGTTATAGAATTCCCTTGCCTCCTGGTTCATAAGGTGGATTACTACAAAGCCGCAGTCCAGGAGCACCCACCTCTCGTCATCGGCTTTCTTATGATGGTGCTGGAGTGTAAGATTTTCCTCTTCCAGCTTCTGATAAAGCTGAGTCAAAAGACCACGCAGATGGCCTGAGCTGGTGACTGTGGTTATGATGAAATAATCGGTCCAGCTGTTAAGCTCTGATATATTCAGAACCACTGTGTCCTGTCCATTATGCTCCTCAATGAATGCTGCAATCTCTTTCACAGTTTTTTCATTTGCATTGTCTGCCATCAAAGTCCTTCCCTAAAATTATTGTTATAGAACCTTCGGTTCCGTTTTCTGTCGAGATGTTCCTGCATTTTATGACGCCGGCTACACGTTCGATTATGGAGATATCGTTCTTATGCCCGATGATAAAGGTCTCTTCCACATCTCCCGAATCGGCATTGCCCACTGCTGTCACATTATATCCATAGCTCCGGTATGTCATGGAGGTTCTGTTTGCCAAGCCTCCCACCGATGTTCCGTTAAGTATCTCAATATTGATGTTGCTTCCCTCTATGGCATTGGTGTTCCCAAGAGCTTCCACAATCTGCTTAAGACCTTCCCTGAGCAGGTTTCCATTATAATGGGGGAACAGCATGACTTTGTCATCGACTGTCTTGCGGTCTCCCAGAACCCGGTGGAACACCATCCTGTGGCAGTCAGCCTTTGCTATAGCCCCCAGGAATGATTTAAGATCCAGCTGGGTCATATCTGTGTCCATATTCTTATACAGGAAGGGGAACACATCCTTATTAAGGAGATGATCCTTCTGGGCGCCCAGAGCACTTACAAAGGTCTGGATAAGCCTCTGACGGCTGGCCGCCAGCTCTGCCTCCGCAGTATTAAGCTCTTCGTCCAGTATGTATTCAATGACCTTGTCACCGTCCAGCCGGTGCCGTCCTCCTGGAAGAAGCACAGTGTCTGATAAGGTTTCGTGGCGCAGCACAGGGGTGCCTATAACAAAATCGAGCCCCCCCAGAAGGTCAACGCAGTTTCTGAACTCCTCAAGTTCAAAGTCAAGATAAAATGGGATTGAAAGGCCTGATTCAGCCTCAATCTTCTTGATATATTGTTCCGGCTTTCCCTTCTTATACAGCACATCAAGCCGGTCAACTCTGGAAAGGGATTTTATAAGAGATCCATAATTTACCGGAATATCTATGACTGCTGTCCTATGTGTCTTGGGATGATAGATGAACACCTCGGAGAAAAGGATGCTCTTCCGGTCTGTCATATTAAAGATAAAAGCAATGCTCCTGCCTTCGGAAATTTTCTTCTGTACATTGTCTTCCCGTATACTCAGGGATATGAATACTACTGTTGCCAGAATTACCAGAAGGATGATCAACAGTATGATATTGCTGGGGGCAAAGAGTTTCTTATTCCGCATGCTCAAGCTCCTGCTTAAGTTCCAGCGCCTCGGGGGCAACCATCTTTCCTTTGGATGCCAGATGGTTAAGAGTGCCCATGAGAACCGCATAAACCTTGCCGTCCAGGTCCAGCCCTTCCAGGCTTGATAAGAACTCAGGTGTTATATGTTTGCGCTCAGGCTCGATATAATCAGCTACAAAAAGAATCTTTGCAAGGGTCTTCATTCCTGCAGTACCGGTGGTATGGGAACATAGAGCATCAAGAACTTCCTTGTCATCAATTCCAAACTGCTTTTTAAGCACCATAGCCCC
>CADAEX010000020.1 GCA_902787125.1 uncultured Spirochaetaceae bacterium | reverse complement strand
CTTAAGGAGTCCAGGTTCAAGAATTCCATGAGCCAGATGCAGCCTCATTTCCTCTACAATGCACTGGGATCAATCCGGGAGATTATTCTGGATGATCCGCAATATGCATCAGATCTTGTATATGATTTTACAACACACTTGAGAGCCTGTATCAAGGCTATGTCCAACAGCGATCTTATTCCGTTTGAGCAGGAGCTTACCAATATCAATGCCTATGTGAATATAGAAAAGATGCGTTTCGGCGACAGGCTCAAGATTGTCTATGATATCCAGAAGAAGGATTTCAATATAGTTCCCCTTGGTATTCAGCCATTGGTAGAGAACTCCATCAGGCATGGAATATACAGACGGGGAAAGGCTGGCGGTACTGTGACAATCCGCAGCTATGCTGATGATAAAGGAAACATAGTGGTGCAGGTTTCCGATGACGGCGTAGGTTTTGATTATGAGCAGATCAAAGCCGAGATTGCCAGCGGCAAGCGGGATTCCACAGGTATGCAGAACCTTATCTTCAGGTTCGAGAAGATGCTGAAGGCAAAGGTTGATGTGAAGAGCACGATAGGAGTCGGGTCGACAATCACAGTCACGTTCCCGGCTAAGCGATAAAAAAATCAGGAGGGAGAAATGAGAGCAATTGTTGTAGATGATGAGCCGATGATGCTGAAAAGCTTCTTGAGACTCAGCAGCGGAATAGAGGACCTGCAGGTCTTGGAGACTTTCGATAGTCCTGAGGATGCAATTGAATTTGTAAAGAAGAATTCTGTGGAGATTGCATTTTTAGATATCGAGATGCCTACTATGTCAGGTATACAGCTGGCTAAGGAGCTCAGGGCTATAAGACCTGACATCCTTCTGGTCATCATCTCTGCCTATGGCGACTATATAAAAGATTCCAACCAGGTCGGAGCTGATTACTATATTCTCAAACCATATAAGCACGAGACTCTTGAGATGATGATGGACCGGATGAGGCTTCTGGTAAGACGGCAGCAGAAGGAGCTTTTCATAAAGACTTTCGGCGATTTCGAAATTCTTAAGAACGGCAAGCCTGCATCTGTGACAGGAAAGGCCAAGGAAATTCTGGCATACTGTGTCATCATGAGAGGAAAGGAAGTTTCTAACGAGGAAATTTACAGTGTGCTGTGGGAAGGCCGTGAATACAACAACGTGAATATGAAGGTGTACTACAATGCTATCAAGCGGCTTAAAGATTCACTTGCTGATGATGCTATTCCAGATCTGCTTATATCCACCAAGCATGGTCATCTGGCCAACACCGATGTATTCGACTGCGACCTTTACCAGTGGCTTAACAAAGGGAACAAGGATATCTCCAAGATTCCGGAGGGCTTCATGAACAAGTTTGAATGGGCTCCTAAGGTTCTGGAGAAAGTTCTTGAAAAGTGATGATATCTATAGACAGAACTTAAACGGTATATCGGTATGGGCCCTGGCCTTTGGCTGTGTCATAGGCTGGGGCAGCTTTGTCATGCCGGGCACCACATTCCTGCCGGACTCAGGACCTCTGGGTACCACTGCAGGAATAGTAATCTCTGCTCTTATAGTGCTTTTTGCCTGTGCCAACTACTCATATCTTATGAGCAGGAATCCGGTGCCGGGCGGATCCTACACATTTACCCGGGGCATCCTGGGAGAAGACCATGCATTCCTGGCAGCATGGTCACTGGAGATAGCTTATATCTCGCTTCTGTGGGCTAATGCTACTGCAGTTATACTCCTGTTCCGTTATATTTTTGGAGATGCTCTTCAGTGGGGATTCCTCTACAGATTTGTCGGGTATGATGTATATCTGGGTGAGGTCTTTGCCACCATTCTTATTCTCATTGTCTTCGGACTTATCAACTGCTTCTGGAAAAAGATCACAAACATAATCCGTGTTCTGTTTGGAATAACCATGTTTGTATCTGTGGTTGTCCTGTTTGTTGCCATCCTGGTAAAGACCGGGGGCAGCCGGATGTTCACTCCGCGGTTCTCCTCCGGTGAGTCGGAAGGAATGCAGATTCTGAATATAGTAGTCCTGGCACCATGGCTCTTTGTGGGCTTTGAGACTGTGACCCATTCAGTGGAGGATATCCAGTTCCCGGTGCACCAGATGTTCAGATATGCAGGTCTTGCCATAGTGACAGGTATGATTGTCTATATACTTCTTAACCTGACAGCTGCGGCATCGGTTCCTGCCGGATATGCTGACTGGACTGAATATATGGCAGATCTGAAAAATCTGTCTGGATATAAAGGACTGCCTGTATTATATAGCGCCCATGCGATACTGGGCTTCTGGGGAGTAGTCCTTGTAGTGATTGCGGCAGTATCTACCCTTACCACCTCTATATTCGGTTTCCACCGGGCAGCTTCCCGGGTCATAAAAACCATGGCCGACGGCAGGCTGCTGCCGGCACTGTTTGCCAAAGTGAACAGGGCAGGGGTTCCTGTGAATGCCGACATCCTTGTGATTATACTTTCTCTGCCTATACCGCTTTTAGGACGCACCGCCATAGGCTGGAATGTTGATGTCTCCACATTAAGCGTCTCCATAGTATATGCCTATATCTCAATCTGCTGCATCAAGACAGCAGAGGGGAATCGCCGTGTATTTATAAATGGTCTCTGCGGACTTGTCTCATTCATCCTTATTTTCTTCTTCCTCCTTATGCCCAACATATTTACCAAGAACGCACTGGCTATCGAGAGCTATCTTGTTTTTGCAGGATGGAGCCTTGTAGGAATCCTGTACTACTGGGTTGTATTCTGGAAAGATAAAGGGCACAGGTTCGGAAAGTCCACTATCATGTGGATCATGATGATGTTCCTTCTGTTCTTCTCCACCAACATCTGGACTCGGCTCGCTGTTCATAACCGGAACCGTTCAAGCTTTATCCAGCTGGCTGTAAGCATGGTCGTCATAGTCATAATGTACAGCCTGTTTGCCATTATGCGTCGGAGGGAAAAGGAGTTGTCCAGGGAGATTATCCAGACCGAGGTGCGTGTCCGGACCCAGGAGCAGGAGCGGCAGAGCATGGAGATTATCCGCAGGTTCAGCAGAAGCTTTGAGTCTGTACTTGTTGTTTCTCTCCACGATGATAAGTTCTCCGTCCTCAAGATGGAGGAGCCGGTACGCCGGAAATATGGAAAGGGCATCTCCTTCAGCGATACAGTGGCAAAATATATCAATAATGATGTGGCTGCCGAGGATAGGGAACTGCTCCTTGCCGAGACCAGATTTGACCGTATATCTGAACGGCTTTCCCAAAGCGACTCCTATTCTGTGGAATTCCGGGATATCTCGAAAGGAGAGATCAGGTGGCACCTTATGCAGGTCTCAATTCTTTCGGAAAACAACTCTATCCTGGTGGGATTTTCCGACAAGGATGGAGAGATCCGGGAAAAGATGGAGCGGCAGGCAGTCATCCATGGACTTGCATCCGACTATTCCCTGGTGTGCTTTATTAACGCTAAGACAGGCAAGGATAAGATCTACAGCATCAGCGACAAGCAGTTCACCGACTTCCCGGAGTGGTCCGATATCACAAGCTTCAGACAGCGTCTGGACCTTATCTGCAATACTATGGTACACCCCGAGGACCGGCATATGTTCCTTTCTGCCACTGCAAAGGATTATGTCCTGGAGCAGCTTAAGACCAGGAGCGATTATTATGTGAACTACAGGATGCTCCAGCAGAACAAAATCAAGTATTGGCAGATAAGGTTTGTGGCTGCTGACAAAGAATGCAGAAATATAATTTGCGGCTTCCACAGTGTGGACGAGGCGGTTCGCCATGAGGCCGATATGATCCAGAAGGAACGGGCATACCGCAATGCCATTTTATCAAGCAGCATAGGCTATATGGATATCAACCTTACCAAGAACCTGATGCTGGATGCCTACGATGCCCGCCAGAACATGCAGATAAAGCCTATTGAGTTCCCGGATCTTCCTAAGCCCAACAAGTTCACCGATTTCATCACCTGGTGGGCAGAGAATATGGTTTATACCGATAAAGAGACATTCATCAACACTGTCAGCCCTGCAAATCTTATAGAGCAGTTCAATGCCGGAAACCCATATGTGGAGTTCCGGTGCATGTCCAGGTTCTTAAGCCAGGAGCAGCGGGTTGTCCGTATAGTCTACTTCATGACCAGGAACGAGACCTCCGGGGATATAATGGCTCTCTCTATTATCTATGATATAACCGATGCCGAGACCCGTGGCCGCCGTATCGAGGAGCTTACCGCAGAGCTTCAGGAACTCAGGGTAAAGAATCTGTAAGCCCCGACTATGCATCAGATCTTCTGTACGATTTTACAGTGCAGCTCTTTGTGGAGAATGCTGTCCGGCATCAGGAACCGAAGTGACTATCCTGATTCCTGGCCATTAATCTTCTTCGCCCAAAAGGCGTTTAAGGCGTGCAGGATCTGCAGTTACGGCCAGGTTCTTCTCCTGAGTGGGGAGGACAAGGCCCAGGGGACCATCCTTGGCACGCCTTAAATATTTCACCTGAGTATAGTAGACATCAGCCTTCTGGCTGTTCTTTCCCTTGCTGAAGTGGACCGCCAGGTTTCCTGCATCCAGCAGGGTATCCAGTGGAACGCTCTTTCCTTTCTCCACCTTTATGAACACATAACCGCCTGCATAATCCCGGGTATGGAGCCACCAGTCGCTTCCCCGTACATGGCGGCGCAGCAGCTGGTCGTTCTCCTTAGCGGTGCGTCCCACATAGATCATGAAGGATCCTGATGTGAACTGCAGACCAGGTATATCTTTGACAACAACTTTGCTCTGGTGCTGCTTCTCCTCCTCATACCATTCAGAGAGCACCTGTACATCCTGCTCCTCCAGAAGCCTTTTCTGGTTTGCAGTCAGGTCTGCAATCTTGGCAGTCAGGTTGCGGACATCGTCCTGGAGCAGGGCAAGACCGTTCTTTGCCTTTTTATACTTGTGGAAATACTTCTCGCTGTTCTCGCTGGCAGAAAGCTTGGGATCCAGGGGAATCTGTATAGTTTCATTCTCGTTATAGTAGTTGGCGGTCTCCAGGAAGCCGGCACCCCGCCGGATATTCCTAGTGTTGGCCAATATAAGCTCGCCGTACTGCTTGTACTGCTCAAAGTTCTCGTACTTCTCCACCAGCTCCTTGGCATTGGCAAGCCTGCATTCCAGCTTGGTCAGAGAGCGGTTGGTAAGGGCCTCTATCTGCTGGTGGAGCTGCTTGCGGAGCTCCTGGTCCTCAAGCTCTGTGTAATAAGCGTCTATGAAGCTGTTGAAGCTTTCCCCGGTGGGGTAGGGGCGCACCGGGAAGGCCGATATATCCTTCTCCTTCACCTGGTACACCAGCTTTGCCCCGGATGTTTCTCCCTTGGCCGGGCGGCGGTAGTAGCTGTCCAGTATTATGTTATCCTGGTCCACGGCAATGATGTTGGAGTTGCCTCCCCAGAGCCGTATCCACAGTTTTGTATCCTCGTCCCCCTTGTGTATAGCCATCCGTATTATTCTGTCGTTGCCCGGCTGACTGCACTCTGTTATCCTGCCGCCCAGTATGCGGCTCCGGAGGAACTGGGCAAAGCGCTGCAGCTTCTCGGCCTTCCCGATGCGTCCTGTGTGCCGGTGTATGCGGGAAGTTCCTGGTTTCATGGATATAAGCAGGTTGAACCTGTCACGGGGAGAGAAGACCGAGAAGATCAGTGTATGAAAATCGGGCTGGATTATCTTCTGGATGTATGAACCTGCAATATCCAGTTCATCAAGTATCAGATTTATCTCAGATGCATTCAGGCTCATTTTTTGCTCTCCTCTGATAAATACTTTTTTACTGCCCCGGCCAGGTAGAAGGAGCCGGTGACAACCACAGGCTTTCCCCTGCCAAGTTTTGCAGCTCTATCAGCAGCCAGTTTCAGGGCTTTCTCTGGCACAGGTTCCAGAAACAATGGTTTTCCCGGCAGCTTTCCAGAATCACACAGACCATTGGCATAGCTGTACACAGCCTCCACATCAGTCTCCTTGAACCCCTGGGGCTCTGAGATGATAACCTCGTCAAAGGAGGGAACAAGAATATCCAGCATGGACTGGTAGTTCTTTCCTTTCACGCTGCCGAACACCAGGACACCGCCGTAACCGAAGATTTTTTTACATGAAGTGGCCAGCCGCCTTATACTGTAGGCAGTATGGGAGCCGTCCACCACAATGGATGGTCCTGTGCCTATGATTTCCATTCTTCCCTCAAGAGGCACATCCTGCAGGGCATTCAGGGTTTTATGCATGTCAATCTCTGGCATGATCCTGCTTAAAGCCAATAAAGAAGATGCAATGTTGTCGCACTGGAAATCCCCTGCCAGGTTGGTCACAATGCTGTACTGCCTGCCATCCATGGACAATGTGAAGGCACTGCCGTCAGGTTTAAGCCTGCGGTTCTCAATCTTTATATTGTCATCTGCATAGATGAATGGGCTTTTCAATTCCTCAGCCCTCCTGCGCAGCACCTCCAGTGCCTCAGGTCCCTGATGATGCACAGTCACCGGAATTCCCGGTTTTATGATGCCGGCTTTCTCAAAAGCAATCTTCTCTATGGTGCCGCCCAGAACATCGCAGTGCTCCAGCTCTATCGGAGTTATTATGGAGACTTCAGGCATAACAAGGTTTGTGGCATCAAGACGGCCTCCCATTCCAGTCTCAAGCACAGCCCATTGGCAGTCCTGTTCCCTGAATATTAGAAAAGCCAGCAGAGTCAGAAGCTCGAAAGTGGTGGGCAGTCCAAGGTTCCCGGTAAGTTTTCCGCAATCCAGCATCTCTTTTATAAGAGCGGTGTTACGGACATAGACATCATCAGGAAAGAATTCACCTGCCAGAGTTATTCGCTCCTTATAGGTGACCAGGTGTGGGGATGTGAACATTCCGGTCTTAAAGCCCAGCTCTTTTAGAATGCGTGCTGTTATGGCTGCAGTGGAGCCTTTTCCTTTGCTCCCAGCTATATGCACAGCCTTGAATGAACGTTCCGGGTGGCCGCAGGATTCAAGCATATAAGCCATCCGCTCCAGCTTGTACTCTGTTCTGGAGCCTGAAGGGGTGCGCTCTAAGTTGGTGAAGCCTTCAATAAAATTAAAGGCGTCGGAGCTTGAATGCATTCCCATGGGTTATGAATCCTTCATAGTCGGCAAGCTCTTTCACATGAGGCTCCACAGCCTTGTATCCTTTTTCATCCATCTGAATTACAGAGGTATATTTCACAAAGTCCCGGACAGAGACTGCAGAGAAAGTCTTGGCTGTGCCGCCTGTAGGAAGCACCGCGTTGGGGCCGGTGGAGTAGTTGGCAGCCGAGAACGGAGTGTGACTGCCCAGGAGAATCTCCCCTGCATTCACAATCTTTTCAGCTGTGGCAGCCGGATTCTTTGTCATTATCTCCAGGTGCTCCGGTGCAAAATTGTTCACTATATCACAGGCCTCATCCATATTCCTGGTCAGGATGATTCCGCCGTAGCCCGACATGACATCGCTCAAGAAGGTGCGGCGAGGCTCGGGAATCTGCGGAATCATCTTCTTAAGATGCGCCAGCACTCCGTCGGCAGTTGCCTTTGAAGGGGTGATAAGTAGGGCAGAGGAGTCGGAGCCGTGCTCTGCCTCCACCATCAGGTCCAGAGCGGCCAGATATGGATCTGCGCTGTCGTCTGCCAGCAGTATGGACTCCGACGGCCCGGCCGGCAGTCCCACATCAATCTTTCCATAAAGTATCCGCTTTGCGGCCGACACAAACTTGCTGCCAGGGCCTACCACCTTTACCACCGGTGCTATGCTCTCTGTTCCGTAGGCCAGGGCGGCCACTGCCTGGGCGCCCCCTGTGCGGTAGACTTCGTCTATGCCGCACAGCCTGGCAGCATAGAGGCATGCCGCATCCACTGTGCCGTCCGGGTTAGGAGGTGTGACTACGCAGACACGCTTTACACCAGCTTCAACTGCCGGCACCCCCAGCATGTAGAGCATGGAAGGGAAGCTTCCTCTGCCCCTTGGTATATAAAGACCAACCGACTCAACCGGTGTCATCTTCTCGTAGGCCTTGATTCCGGGGCGGACAGTCACCATCTTTCCTGCTTCAGGCTTGTTTGCCACATGGAATTTGCGCACATTCTCTATGCAGAACTCCAGAGCTTTCTTAAGCTCAGGACTAAGGCTTTCCTCTGCCTTGTCAAACTCCTTCTTCTGCACTCTTATCGGGAGTTTTGACAGGTCTGCCTTGTCAAACTTGAGGGCATATTCCCGCAGGGCTTTATCTTTATATTTTCTGACTCGATCAATTATTTTCTCAACTGTCTCACGGATCTCGCTGATATTAATCTCGCTTCTGGAAAAAATTTTCTCCTTCTGCTTCTCAGAGAGTTTTTCCCAGATTCTATAGTTGATTTTTGCCATTATTTTCTCCATTTTGAAATCATTTTACAACAAAAAAGGGATAATCGTCTATATTTTCGCTCCAGAATGTGGTATCTTTAATATATAGGAAGAGTGTCATGGAAGATTTGTACAAGATCCTGGGGGTAAACCGGAGCGCCACAGCAGATGAGATCAAGAAAGCTTATCATGACCTTGCTATGCGCTATCATCCCGATTTCAATCCAGGGGACCCTGAAGCTGAATATAACTTTAAGAAAATAAGCAGCGCCTACGCTGTATTAAGCGATGCAGAACAGCGTTCTGAATACGACGGTCAGATGTTCCGCTGCCGGGTGGAAGGGTATGACAGCACATGGCATAATCCTTATGAGAATTATACAGCTGCCGACTTTATCGGTGCCTTCAACTATTACTTCAATGCACATCGTTATCAGCGTCCTCCTTTTGCATCAAAATCAGAGCCTAAGGAAAAAGTTCCGGTGGAAGGCTGGAATGCAGTTGCCCGTGGTATGCTGATTTTTATTGCAGCTGTTATTCTGGCCCGGTTCACCGGCCGTCTTGGATTTATGGGAATAATGCTCAGCTTTGCAGTGCTCTTCTTCGGAATCCGCTATATCATAAAGGGATTTTTTGACATGATGGGCAGAACAGGAAGGAAAGATGGCAGATAAGAGTATACAGAAAGAGCTGGTGGAACGGTTCTGCCGTTATGTCAAAGTCGAGACCACTTCGGATGAGAATGTAAAGGACCGATGTCCTACAACAGATGGTCAGCTTAAGCTTATAAACCTTATTGCAGATGAGCTCAAGGCTCTCGGAGTCAAGGATGTGTCTGTGGACAAGAACGGTTATCTGCGTGCTTTTATCCCGGGCAATACAGTGCGGAAGAAAGTTTTCGGCTTTATCTCCCATGCCGATACATCACCTGAGGTAAGCGGCAGGAATGTGAAGCCTGTCATCCATAAAAAATATGATGGAAAGCCCATAAAATTGGCAGATGGAATTCTCCTTTCCCCGGCAGAGTACCCGCTTCTTTCTCAGTACAAGGGAAAGACAATCATAACCTCCGACGGCAGGACACTGTTAGGAGCTGACGACAAGGCAGGAATTGCCGAGATTGTGACTGCAGCCTCTTATTTTATGGTCCACCCGGAAATCAGGCGGAACTCCATGGAGATATTCATAACTCCCGACGAGGAGATAGGGCAGGGAACTGATCATTTCCCTCTTTCTTCAATAAAGTCAAACTATCTTTACACAGTGGACGGCGATACCGAAGGGTGCATTGAATCGGAATGCTTCAACGCCTACAGTGCAAAACTCAGTATCAAAGGGGTATCTATTCATCCCGGCTCCGGCAAGGGCAAGCTGGTCAATGCCTCCCTTCTGGGCGCCAGGTTCCTCTCCATGCTTCCATCCGACCAGATGCCTGAGACTACAGAAGGGAGAGAGGGTTTTTTCTGTCCGGTGAGCATATCAGGAACTATAGAGCAGTGCCAGGTCACACTGATTCTCCGTGATTTTGATGCTTCAGGAATGGAAAGGCGCATAAGTATTGTGGAGCAGGCTGCCGAAACTCTTAAGAAAAGCTATCCGGCCGCAGAGTTTGAGCTTGAGTTTGTCCACAGCTATTCCAATATGAAGGAATATATCGATAAGAATAAAAAATGTCTCTCTTATCTTGAGAAGGCAGTTGAGAAGACAGGCATCAAGCCTGTGCATAAGCTTATCAGAGGTGGTACCGACGGTTCCCGGTTAAGCGAGCTGGGACATCCCTGTCCCAATATCTTCACCGGAGGTCAGAACTTTCATGGCAAGCTTGAGTGGGCAGCAGTTCCTGCAATGGAGCGCACTGTCCAGGTAATCATAAATCTTGTGTGCACAGGGATAAGCCAGTGAGAAAAATTCTTTTATTCCTTGCTGTCTTAATTCTTATTTCCGGTTTTGCCTTTGCCCAGGAGAATGTTATTCCGGTTAAAATAGTGGAATTTCCTCTGCCGTCTTCTGCCAGAACATACGAGATCAGTGAATACCGCTCCTTTGTGGAGATGGACCGGCCTTTCATGGGAGATGGTTTTTCATGCAGGTTTGCTCCATTCACCTCTGCCGATATATCTGATTATTCCTATGACACCGAAGGGGAGGCAATAGTCTTCAAAAGAGTGGAGAATGTGGAGAAGACTGAAAGCATTGGAACTGTTTTCTTTACAGCCAAGTTCCAGTACATAGTCTGCCAGGAGGGGGCAGAGCCTGTGGTGCACAACTTCAGCACTGTAGGAAACGGCACAACAGCAGAGCAGGCGCTGGACAGGTGCTTCAGGAATGCTGCTATTCATGTGTCAGACATTGCTGGATCTATTTCTGTCCGTCCAGCTCCATTCACAGTCTCCAGCATGGTTTCCGGGGAGTATATCCTTTCCTGCGGCAAGAAGGACAAGATTGCAAAGGGCGATGAGTTCCATGTCTATTCCAAGCGGAACGGACAGGACATAGGAAAGCTGTTTGCAGTCAATGTGAAGGACGATATCACCTTTGCACAGCCTATCCATCTTAAGGATCAGATCATTGCCGGTGACGGTGTTGAGAAAGTCAGGATGATCGGTTTCGGCGCCAACTTCTACTATGACAGGATTTTCGGTGACGACCTGAACTGTTTCGGTGCCTATCTGGAGTTCTTCAGGTTCTTCCGGGCATTCCGGTTCCTTGTGGGAACAGAGCATATCTCCGGTCTTGATGACAACTGCTGGAACATATATGGAGGTCTTAAGACCATGTGGCATCTTGGCTATGTGGATCTCTCAAGCCTTATCTACATAGGGCGCGGCTATGCCGACAGCGATTACCGCTACACTGGCGGCAGCATCAAGCTCCTGGCGGAATTCACCCCCATAGACTGGATAAAGATAGGGCTTGAGACCGGATATTCCAAATGGCTGGCCGACCACGACAACGATTACCCCAACTACGGAGGATTCCTTCTGGGGGCTGGAATAACCCTGCGCTTTTAATATATAGTTAAGCTATGAACTCTTATATTCTTACTGTAACATGTCCAGACCAGAGCGGAATCATAGCCGCCATAACCAACTGTATAGCATCAAATAAAGGAAATATCCTGAACCTGGCCCAGCACACAGCTGTGGACATAGGTATGTTCTTCTGCCGTATTGTCTTTGTGGCCCAGGAGGGTTTTTCCGAATCTGACTTCCATAAAGAGTTTGGCAAGGTGGGGGAGCATTTCTCCATGAAATGGCATATCTTCAACCGGGGCATAAAGAAAAGAGTAGCTATATTGGTTTCCAAGACCAGCCACTGCCTCTACGAGCTTCTTTTGAAGCATGCTGACGGCGAGCTGGACTGCGAGATTCCTGTCATCATCTCCAATCATTCGGAGCTGGCCCACATAGCCACCTCTTTCCATATCCCTTTCTTCCAGGTTGATACAGACAAGG
>CADAEX010000019.1:11886-14102 GCA_902787125.1 uncultured Spirochaetaceae bacterium | reverse complement strand
AGGAAGAGATTGCTCAGTTCATTAAGACATTGGACCAGGAGAGCGGCATACTGCGGAAAGCACTGAGGTAAAGCATGGAACGAATGTATGTAATAAAAATCGGCGAGATTTCCCTTAAAGGGGGAAACAGAAGAATATTCGAGAAGCGCCTTACAAACAATATACACAGACAGCTGGGTGATATCCATGTGGTGATCACAGGCCGCTCGGGCCGTTTCTATCTGCACTACGAAGGCGATGACCCGAAAGAAATCGAGAAGATAGAATACACTCTTGCCCATGTGTTCGGCATCGTCGCTTTCTCTAAAACAGTGAAAGTAGAAAAGAATATTGATGATATAAAAAAAGCCTGCGGTGATATTGCAGACAAGCTTATGGCTGAGGATAACCATAAGACATTCAAGATCAAGGCAATGAGGGCTGACAAGAGCTTCCCTCTTTCATCATATCAACTTGACTGTGAGCTTGGCGGTGTAGTTCTGGACAAGTATCCCGACCTTAAGGTGGACTTGAAGCATCCTGATTTCTCAATCACAGCAGAGCTCCGGGACAAAGCATATCTCTATGGCCCTGACACAAAGGGTCTATGCGGACTCCCCACAGGCTGTGCCGGCCGTGGCATACTGCTTCTTTCGGGGGGAATCGATTCCCCTGTGGCAGGCTACATGATGGCAAAGCGTGGCCTTGCAATCGAAGCTATATATTTCCACACCTACCCCTTCACATCAGACAAATCTCTGAATAAAGTCATCCATCTGGCAGAGATTCTTTCACAGTATATGCCAAGCATAAAGCTCCATGTTGTGAACTACACTCCTGTTCAGACTCATATATCAGAGAAGTGCCACAAGAACGAATCCACACTGCTCTCAAGGGCTGCCATGATGAAGATATCCCACTATGTATGCAGAGCGCGGGACTGCAACTCATTAGTCACAGGAGAAAGCTTAAGCCAGGTGGCAAGCCAGACTGCAGAGAGCCTGCGGTTTACCGGAAGCAGCACAGACTACCCTATCTTCCGTCCTCTCATAGGTATGGACAAAGAGGAGATAACCACCATAGCAAAACGGATAGGCACATACGAAACTTCCATTCTTCCTTACGACGACTGCTGCAGCATGTTTGCCCCGGAGTTCCCTCTGACAAAGCCTGTGTTCGAGAAGATCAAAGAATCCTACGATTATCTTAAGATAGATGACCTTCTGCCTGAAGCTGTCCGCTCCATCGAGACCTACACAATGTCTGACGGGAAAACTGCAGAAGAGAAGAAAAAAGTTCTTTCTGATTTTTCGCTCTGATTATTGAAGTTCAAACTCAAGGGTCATACCAGGTTCAACAGGTGTGCCGGGTGCCGGCGACTGCTTTACAACCCAGCCTTCTCCCTTTATCTTGAGATTGAAGCGGTCATCCTTGAAAAGTGGAAGCAGATGCTTCTTTGAAGCCCCTGTGAAATCTGGAATCACATCAATAACTGTATAATTTCTTTCCTGCACATCGATAGCACCGTCAAAGCCGAGAACTGTGTCGCCCTTGCGCTGCATTCCCTTGTAGGAGATTATGTCGTTAGCCAGCTTTCCTACAGCCGGAACCGCAATTCCCGCACCTGTGGTGATACCACCCTTCATTGGATGGAACACTACATTGTAAATTATGTACTGAGGATCTTCGGTAGGGAAAATTGCAATGCAGGATGCTGTAAACTTCTCATCGGAATACTTCTTTATCGCATCATCATATACCTGTGCAGTTCCTGTCTTCATGGACATACGGACACCGCCTACATTGTGCCGCCGTGCAGTACCCCGGTCCACAGAAGCCCGCTCCATCATAAGGAGCATGGCATCGGCAACATCAGGAGAAACAACTTCCTGCACCGGCTGCTTTTCTGTCTCATAGACCACATGGCCGGTGGCATCCACCACCTTCTTTATGACATGAGGCACCAGCATCATTCCATGGTTCGCAACAACTGTGGCTGCCTTGATTATCTGAAGCGCATTGACAGATATCTCCTGTCCCATCGCCTTGGTAGGCTTTGAATAACCTGTCCATGTCTTGACAGGGCTTACATATCCGGGCTCTTCCTTTGGCACCTCTGTACCTGTAGGTTCTCCGAAGCCGAACTGTTTTATCATGTAATAGAAAGCCTCGTTGGTAACAGATTCAGATGCAGTGCAGGTACCTGGGTTGCAGGAATACTTGATTATATCGCCGGT
>CADAEX010000019.1:0-11859 GCA_902787125.1 uncultured Spirochaetaceae bacterium | reverse complement strand
GGTACATTTGATAGGAGGTCCCGGCACATTGGTATAAAAACCGTTGCAGTAGAAATGGGAGTTTGGTGTAACCTTCTCCTTCCCTTCCACGCTGCCGGGAAGATGGAGGAAAGAGCTTATGCTGAACACCTTGAATACCGAACCAGGCTCATAGGTGTAGATGGCAGGCTTATTCATCTTTATGGGATCGTCTGCCTGATACTTTGTATAGTTGTTGAGATCAAGCTCAGGCATGGATACATAAGCCAGGATCTCTCCTGTCTTTGCATCGGCCACCAGAGTGATCACACCGTCCAGCGGCTCATACTGCTCCATGACATCCATGGAAGCCTGCTGAGCAAAGTTCTGTATGTTCACATCGATGGTCAGATACACCTGATTGCCATACACTACACCGGAAAAAGCTTTCTCTGCCCCGTCCGGATACAGATACTTGTCCATCTGAAGCTCCACGCCGTCAAGTCCTTTGTTGTCCTCTCCTGCAAAGCCTATAAGATGAGATGCCAGCTCCTTCTCGGGATAACTGCGGCCATAGTCATTATCCACACGGATACCGGAAAGCTCTCCGCTTTTCTGCAGATCCTGGATTTTTTCCGCAGCCTCATAAGAGACCTTCCGGGCAATCTGTATGACTTTTCCGCCGCTTTTTTCGAACTTTTCCTTTATCTCAGCCTCTGAAACATCAAGAATCTCAGAAAGCTTCTTTGCCACATAATCGGGATTCTTCAAGGTGGGTCGCCATGCTGTCACCCTGAAAAGCCTGGTCTGGATAGCTAAGACAACACCGTTCCGGTCCAGGATAGGGCCCCGCTCCACCCTGTATTTTTTCTGGGAAAAGGATTCATCCCTGGGGACCAGGACCATAAGATAGAAGTAGCGGCCGATGATACCGCATAGGAAAATAAATGCGAAAAAGAAGATAAGAATGGCTTTCCTTGTTTTTTCCATCAAAAAATATATTAATATTTACTTCAAATCTTGTCGATAGAATAATTACCCATTATGAACGAAATATTCAACTACAGTCAGCTGATGGCTGAACCTCAGGTAAAAACCTGCAAAGAGAAGAAGAGAGTCCAAGTACAGATCGACATAGTTCCGGTGCTTAAGAAATGTGCCGGCATACTCTGCAGCAAATTTGTGCTTAAAGGGGCTGTCTGCCTTGCAGGAGCCCTGCTTATCTACCACTTAGGCACCATCGTACCTAAGAGTGAAAGACCTGCAGACTTTACTTTACCTTCAGATTCAACTCTGGAGACTATCATGCTCTCATCATTAGTCTCTGACGGTTCTTCCCAGAGCCTGGCAGCTGAAAGCAGCTCCATAGTGGCCTATTCTGTCCAGACCGGTGACACCTTGGACAAGATTTCCAAGAAATATAAGATCACTTCTGAGAAGCTGGCTGTTTACAACAACATCGAAGATGCGAGAAAGCTTTTCCCCGGCATGGTTCTGAGAATTCCACTTTAGAACCCGGAACAAGCTCCCCGTTAATAAGCTTAAGGGCAATCTCATCCTCCAGTTCCTTCTGAATAAGACGCCGCATAGGGCGTGCACCGAACTTAGGATCAAAACCTTTCTCAATAAAATATTTTCTTGCTCTCTTGGAAAGAGATATGGTAATCCCCTTCTCCTTAAGCCTGTCTGAAAGCTCTTTAAGCATAAGGTCAAAGATAGCCTCTATCTCCTCTGCCCTGAGCATGTCAAACACCACAATCTCGTCAATTCTGTTCAGGAACTCCGGCCGGAAGCTGCGCTTAAGCTCATTGAGGGCGGCAGACCTGATGGTGCTGCGGCTCTGAGACTCCTCTTCCCTGCGGAATCCCACCATGGAATCTGATGCAAACTCCCGGGTCCCCGCATTGCTGGTCATAATGATTATAGCATTGCGGAAGGAAACTCTATGCCCCAGACTGTCCTGGATCTCACCTTCCTCCAGCATCTGCAGAAGCAGGTTGAAGACATCGGGATGAGCTTTTTCTATCTCGTCGAACAGTATTACACAGTAGGGTTTACGCCTTACCTTCTCGGTAAGCCAGCCGCCTTCTCCATATCCCACATAGCCTGGAGGGGAACCAACCAGCCGTGATGTGGTGTGTTTTTCCATATAATCCGACATATCCACCCTGATAAGGGCATCCTCGCTGCCGAACAGGTACTGGGCAAGCTGCTTTGCAAGATAAGTCTTGCCTACACCGGTGGGCCCCAGGAAAATAAAGGAACCCAGCGGACGCTTAGGCGAGGCTATGCCTGCCCTGGAGCGGCGGATTGCAGCCGATACCGCTTTTATTGCATCATCCTGGGCAACCACAAACTTGTGCAGGTACTCCTCCATCTTCAGAAGCTTCTCTGTCTCGTTCCTGGAGATGCCTGAAACCGGTATGCCGGTCATGGCCGAAAGAGTGCGGCAGATATCCTCCACATCTATGATATTCCGGCTGAGCTTAAGAGAGGCACGCCACTCCTGAGCCATCATATCCAGAGTGTATTTAAGCTTGTTTATCTCGTCCCGCGCCTTGGCCGCCTCCTCGTAGGCCTGGACCTGGACAAAATGCTTTTTCTCGTCGGTAAGGCGCTGTATTTTATCCTCTACATTCAGCATCTCGGCTGGTTTTTCCACAAAGGCGATACGGCAATGGGCTCCCGATTCATCCAGAAGATCTATTGCCTTATCAGGCTGCATACGGCTTGTTATGTACCTGGAAGAAAGGTCTACAGCTGCCTCCAGTGCCTCGTCGCTGAAGCTTACGTTATGGAAGTTCTCGTAGTTGGTGCGGAGCCCTTTGAGAATCTCAAGAGTATGCTCACGGTCCGGTTCCTCCACAAGTACAGTCTGGAACCGGCGCTCAAGGGCAGCATCCTTTTCTATATGTTTCCTGTATTCATCCATGGTTGTGGCTCCGATGCACTGGAAAGTGCCCCGGGCCAGCGCCGGCTTAAGTATGTTGGCCGCATCCACAGCCCCCTCGGAACCGCCGGCTCCCACAATAGTGTGTATCTCATCAATGAAAAGAATCACATTCTTTACCGACTCAACCTCTTTTACCAGGTTCTTGAGCCGCTCCTCGAACTCGCCCCGGAATTTGGTACCTGCCACCAGGGAGCCCATATCTATGACCATGATGCGCTTTTCCTGGAATACCTCGGGGGCTGTTCCCTGGGCAATCCTCTGGGCAAAGCCTTCTACAATGGCAGTCTTGCCTACTCCAGGCTCTCCTATGAGCACAGGATTGTTCTTCCGGCGCCGGGCCAGAATATGCATAAGCCTGTTTATCTCTCTATCGCGTCCCACTATAGGATCCAGCTGCCCGGAAGATGCCATAAGCACCAGGTCTCTGGCAAAGCTGTCCAGCATGGGGGTCTTGCTCTTAACTGCTTCCTTAACCAATCGAAGCCTCCTTTATCCCCAGCTTTTTACGCAGGGCTGCCGCACGCAGGATATCAACATCTATCTCGTCCTTATCAAAAGGACCTACCATGGCATCGGCCAGAACATGGTACTTCTGCATCTCTATGAAAAGGGAATCCAGATTATCAGGCATATCCTTAAGAATACCTGCACAGACTCCCAGTTTAATATCTGCTATAAGCTCAAGGGCATCCCAGACTGTCAGTTTCCTGCAATACTGTATGACACCGTAAGAACGCATCACACGGTCCTCTATATCAAGGCGTTTCACTTCCATAATATGATTCCTGGCCTCTCTCTCCATATCCACAATATGGGTATAGATATCGTTCATCAGGATAAGCACATCCATGGCACTGCTGCCGGAGGCCATCTGATTCTCTATAAGGAATATGCAGCCTTTTGGGGTAGAGTCCAGAGTATCCACATATCCTTTGACCTGCACACCGGAAGAGTCGGCAGTCTTGAAGAACTGCTCAAGCTTTCCATCAAGGGCAAGTCCTGGAAGGAACATGGTGGCATATAAATGAAGCCCTGTTCCGCAATCATCCACTGCAGATGTAAGGTATCCGTATTTAGGGTGGTTCTGGAACTCAAATACAGTACGGAGTCTTTTCTCAACATCCGAACAGCTGTTATAGGCAGAGAAAATATCAAGACCAGGGACAAAGCATTTAATCCGTATGTGATCCTCTTCGTTGAAGATTACAAAAGGTCTGACTCCAGGAGAAGTGGCCACATATTTACCGGAGCTTACTATAGATTCAGGATTGATGATATTCTTCTCCACCATAAGCTGCCGCTTTGAGAAAGAGAGCTCGTCAAGGGCACGGAAGGTGAAGTCAGGAAGCTTGTCCATAGCCTCGCCCTGCTGAAGATTAAGGGAGCCCACTTCTGTCCCTGTAAGACGGGAAAAGTATTTCCAGTCTTTTATGTTGCGCGCCAGACGTACATAAGAGTGAAGTACCACATCGGTACAAAGATCCATATTATTCCACCAGAGCCTTTATCTTGTCACGGAGCACTGCTGCTGATTCATAATCTTCGATAGAGACAGCCTGCTCCAATTTCTTCTCAAGAGCTTTCTTATATTCTGCCTGAGAGATAACCTCCCTGACAGGTCCCCGGGCACGTCCACCTTTCTGCCGGTTTTCACCCGGGTTTTTGAAATAAGTGGAAAGATATTCATCAAAATAGTCGTAGCACTGGCTGCATCCCACAGTTCCATGCCTTTTTACTTCGCCCAGAGTTGTGTTGCAGTTGTGACATACAACATTCATATCCTCCTGGGAAAGCCCTTTCTTGTAATTCTTAAGTTTCTCTAAAAGAGCAGGAATATGGATAGAGTTCTCCTGCCCTATCTGAAAACCGTTCTTGACTGCACAGCTTTCACACAGGTTCAGGGATATATCATTCTTCCCATCCATAATCTGCCGTATATGCATAATGGCATTGTCATTGCCGCAGATATCACAGATCAAAATCCACCTCGCATTGCAAAGTTCCGGTCTGTCAGATTAAAAGACTCCTTGAGCCCGGAAGAAATATATACTTCTTTATCCTTGGTGATAAAGATTGCCTCCACACCTTCGGTTCCTTCCACCAGCGTCATCCCTTTCTCAAGGCCCAGGGCAAAGACTGCAGTGGAAAGAGCATCGCCTGCCGCCGATTCCTTTGTCACAATGGAAACGCCAGCAAGGCTGTTGTCCACCGGATAACCGGTCCTTACATCAAATATATGATGGTACTTCTTGCCATCCTGCTCAAAGAACCGCTCATAGATGCCAGATGTCACCAGAGAGCCTTCAGCCATTGTCACAACACCGATGGAAGAGCCCCGTCCTCCGAAAGGATCCTGGATTCCTATGCGGAAATCGCTTCCATCCGGTTTTTTCCCAAAAGTCAGGATGTTGCCCCCCAGGTCTATTATACCTCCGCTGGAGCCGCCTGAAACCAGAAAATCCCGGACCTGGTCAGCAATATACCCTTTGGCTATGCCACCCAGATCTACAGCCAGCCCCTTCTCCGGCAGGAACGCGCTGCTGTGTGCCGAATCCAGCACAACCCTGCTGTAATCCACCAGGGAGACCGCGTGACTTAGTCTTTCCGGCGCAGGTACCGATGCATGGTCTGTTCCTATGCCCCACAGTTCCACCACAGGATCTATGGTCACATCAAACATTCCTTCAGATAAGATACTAAATTTATGAGCCATCGTCAAAAGCTGGAAGACAGGCTTGGAAAGGACAACAGGAGAGACCCCTGCACTGCGATTGAGGGCTGAGATCTCGCTGTCGGGAATATTTTTGCTTATTTTGTTCTCAAGTTGTGAAATGAGAGAAAAAGCAGCCGGCAGCAGAGCCTGTTCCTTGCTGTCGAAGAGGGAGACAGAACATACTGTCCCCAATGCCAGCTCTGACTGCCGGATAGGTTTGGGTTTTCCAGTGCAGCCGCACACAAGCACAGCTGCCAAAAAAATTAAAACTGCACCTCTAAAAAACCTGATCTTAGAATTCATCTCCAGATATAGTAACCAATGCGTTGTCACGAGCTATCTTAAGGCCCTGCTCCACATTGGCAACCTTGAAGATGACTATGGATTTGCCATCCTTCTGTTCCAGCGTAGCGTACAGGTATTCGATGTTGACACCGTTATCCTTGAACAGCTTCATGATCTTATACAGTCCCCCCGGTTCGTCGGAAACTTCGATACCCAGCACTCTGGTGACCCGGGTGGTGAACTCGTTTGCCTCCAGCACTTCCCGTGCCTTCTCATAGTTATTTGCAATAATCCTGAGTATACCGAAGTCGGCTGTGTCGGCAATAGTCATGGCCCGCAGGTTGATGCCAGCTTCTGCAAGAACTCTGGTGACCTCGGCAATACGACCTGATTTATTCTCAAGAAAAACTGAAATCTGGTTAATTGTCATACATTCCTCCTTCAGATAACTCTGTTATCAATAACTCTCTTGGCCTTGCCCTCAGATCTTGTGATGGACATAGGCTCAACAAGTCTTATCTTAGCATAGATTCCAAGTTTTGACTTAACTGAATTGTAAATTTTATTCTTAAGTGATTCCAGATCCTTGGTTTCGTCAGAGAATGTACTCTCATCCATCTCAACCTTGATCTCCATTTCATCCAGGTGATTTTCGCCCCGGGTAAGGATGATCTGATAGTTAGGAGTGATTCCCTTGATCTGAATAAGGAGCTGCTCCACCTGTGACGGGAATACATTGACTCCCTTGATGATAAGCATATCATCCACACGGCCGAAGAGTCTGTGCATCTTTATAGTTGTACGTCCGCACTCGCACTCTTCCCTGTAGAGATAGGTTATATCCCGTGTCCTGTAGCGGACAAGGGGTGATCCTTCCTTCTTAAGGGTTGTTATTACAAGCTCCCCTTTCTGTCCATATGGGAGCACTTCGCCGGTGGCAGGATTGATGATCTCGGGATAGAAGAGATCTTCGTTCACATGCAGACCGCTCTGGGCAGAGCATTCGCTGGCCACACCCGGGCCGGTGATCTCTGTAAGTCCGTAAATATCGTAAGCCTTGATTCCCAGCTTTTTCTCAATCTCTTTGCGCATGTTGTCGCTCCAGGGCTCTGCACCCATGCAGCCGATACGAAGCTTAAGCTGACTGCGGTCTATGCCCATCTTTGCCAGCACCTCGGAGATATAGAGGGCGTAGGATGGTGTACAGGTCATTACTGTGCTGCCGAAATCCTTCATGAAGTTGATCTGCCGCTCAGTGTTTCCTGAAGAGATAGGAACCACTGTCATGCCGATCTTCTGGCCGCCGTAGTGGGCTCCGAGACCGCCGGTGAAAAGACCGTAGCCATAGCCGTTCTGGAGGACATCCTCAGGGCCTGCTCCTGCCATGGTCAGAGTTCTGGCCATACCTTCTGCCCATCCGTCCAGGTCGTTCCTGGTATATGCATCAACAACCGGAATACCTGTAGTGCCGGATGATGTGTGGATCTCCACAATCTCCTTCTGCGGAACTGCTAAAAGTCCATAGGGATAGGTATCACGCATATCTGTCTTAGTGGTAAACGGCAGATACTTTATATCTTCCAGGGACTTGATATCCTGGGGCTTTACTCCCAGCTCATCAAACCGCTGCTTGTAAAAAGGAACTTTCTCATAAACTGTCTTTGCCAGCCTCTGAAGGTCAGCAAGCTGCTGTTTCTCTCTGACATCCTGTCTTGCCTGTTCGGCTTCCGGATTCCAAATCATATCTGAACCTCCTGTTCTGAGGAAACCCTACTTCCTTCCTCTGAAAAAAAAAAGATATATAACAAAAAATTATTGAAAAAATCCGGCTTAATGTTATAGTTAAATTATGGCTGTACTGAGCAAGCGCAATATCATAATCACCTGTTTCAACATATTCTCGGCAATATTCATCCTTTGCTTCATCGGGCTTCTTGCATACCTTTCCAGAGATCTGCCCCAGACTTTCAGGGAGATGATAATAAGCCCCAATGTCATGATACCTATCATAACCATTCTTTTCTCGGTGTTCTCGGTTTTCTTTATCCGCAAGTTCTTCCTCCAGAACACCCGTGCAGAGATATTCTTCTTTCTGATCTTCCTTCTTACACTGAACTTTGACGGCATCAGATCCATCATTTATATATTGGAGCAGCTGGACAAGCCTGAATCCTATGTCCTTATCCTTACAAGGCTGGCATACTTCGGCAAGATACTTGGTGTGTTTGTGCTCCTGTGCTTTGCAATGATGACCATCGACACCGAGTACAAACCTTTTGCCACCCTGCTCAGCGCTGTGATTCTTCTTGCGCTTTTTGTGGCACTCCTTATGCCTTTCACTCCGAACAAAGGGGTCAACGCCCTGTTTATCCCGGGTCTGGATTATTACTATACTGCCCTGCTTATCATAAAAATCCTCACTGTGCTGACACTGGTGTTCAACTATCTTCAGAACAGGAACTGGGAATACCTGAACCTGGCTGTCAGCATGATATTCATCCTGGCCGGAAGCCACACTCTTTTCTACACTGCCTCGGCCTTAGGCGCCATAATCGGAATGGCACTCCTTGCCACCGGCACAGTCTTCATCTCCTACCGCATCCACAAGCTCTACCTGTGGAACTGACAACGGCTTGTTAAATAGTTATTTTTCTTATATTATATTATCTGGAGAGGTTTATGGATCTGGATGTTGTCACATTAGGAAATGAGGTATTGAGGGAAAAAGCCAAGCCGGTTGAGACCTTTGACCAGGCACTGGAGGATACTGTCCGCCAGATGTTTGTCCTTATGCGGGAGAAGAAAGGTGTGGGCCTTGCCGCTCCTCAGATTGGCATTTCCAGACGGTTCTTCGTCACCGAAGCTGTGGACGACAGACCCAGAGTTTTCGTAAATCCGGAGATTATTGAAACTTCCCAGGAGACTGTGAACGGAGAGGAAGGTTGCTTAAGTCTGCCCGGTGTATGGGCAAATGTGACACGTCCCTACTCTGTAAAGGTGCAGGCCCAGGATACCACCGGCAAGATATTCCATCTTAATGCCGAAGGCTGGCTGGCCCGGATAATACTCCACGAGAATGATCACCTGAACGGACTTCTATTTGTGGACAGGCTGCCGCAGAACATAAAGAATAAAGTCATCAGCAAATACGAGAAGATGAGCCATAATAAATGAAAATACTTTTTGCAGGAACTCCGGCCATTGCAGTGCCTGTACTCAAGGCACTGTCAGATAATCATCAGGTATATGGTGTCCTTACAAACCCGGACCGGCCGGCAGGAAGAAAGAATATACTTACACCATCCCCTGTAAAAGTATGTGCCCTGGAGTGCGCAATACCAGTGTATCAGCCGGAGAAGCTGGACGACAGATTTATAAGTTTTCTTAAGGAAGAGGGCTTTGACACTCTTATAACTTTTGCATTCGGAAAGATCTTCAAGAAAGATTTTCTTGATATCTTCACAAACGGAGCATTCAATATACACCCATCCCTTCTGCCACACTGGAGAGGACCGGCACCTATAAATGCCGCAATCCTGGCAGGAGACACAGTCACAGGAATAACAATACAGAAGATGGCTCTCAAGATGGACACAGGGGACATAGCCCTGCAGATTCCTTTCCCATTGGAGGGAACCGAGACTGCTCCGGAGCTTACAGAGTTTGTGGCAGCCAAAAGCGCACTGCTTATCCCAGGCTTTATCAAAGCACTGGAGGCAGATTCTTTGAACTACACTGTACAGAACGAAGCAAAAGCCACCTACTGCCACATGCTCAAGAAAGAAGATGGAATTATTGACTGGCACGACAGCGCAGTATCAATTGACCGCAAGATCAGAGCATATCAGCCCTGGCCAGGCTGCTGCACCACCATGGCTGGAAAGACCATTGCAATAACCCAGGCTTCACTGTACACTGGAGAGGAGTTTAAGTCTGGAGAATGTGGCACTGTACTGGGTGTGGACAGACATCAGGGAATAATAGTTGCAACCGGCGAGGGTTGCCTTGCCATACAATATCTTAAACCACAGTCTAAGAACGAGATGGATTTCAGATCCTTCTTAAACGGAGCCAGAAATGTCATAGGCGCCGTCCTTGGAGAGAAAAATGAATAGTTCCGGAAAAATAACTGTTTTTACCCTTATGGGAATGATCATACTTCTGGCTGCTTCCGCACTGGCCGGGTTCTTCCTTATGTTCCGCGGTTCAGAGATCACTGTAGTGCCTGATGTGAACGGCATGCAGCTGGAGGAAGCCCTAATTGCCATCCAGGACAAGGGGCTTACTTCCAAGATACAGCTCAGATATTCGCAGGATCCGGGAGACAAGGGAAAAATTCTTGACCAGCAGCCTTCCCCAGGATCTATCCGCAGAGCCGGGAAAGCAGTGACACTAAGCGTAAGCAGGGGTGCAGTAATCGACAAGATAGGCGATTACACCGGCTGGAACCTGCAGGATCTCAAGACTCATTTCATGACACTCTTCTCAACCTATGGCACATTCATCACCATCAAGGAGCCTGTAATAACTGTATACAGCAATGAGCCAAGAGGCACCATAATCCAGCAGAAACCGCTGCCGGGAACACCGGTGACCAGCTATACACAGCTTGAGCTTATTGTGAGTCAGGGACCGGAAGATGCAGTGATCACCACCCCGACTTTCAAGAATATGAACTTCCAGGAAGCCCTGCTCCAGGTGACAGGTATGAATATGCCTTTTGCATTCAGCTTCAGGGAGAGGATGGGAGCCGAGAAGCCTGGTACAGTAGTGGCACAGACACCGGAGGCCGAGGCTGTAGTAAAACGGGGCACCATGATGCAGCTTCAGATAGTGCCGCCGGCACCGGAAAAGGGGAAAGTGTTCGGCCTTTTGGAACGCTCATTGCCTGATTATCCGGTTCCTATCACCCTTAAATTCCAGATTATAGATCCTGTCGGCAACAGAACCGAGGTATTCTCTACCAGAACAAAGGGAGGAGTAATAGCTATTCCGTACTTTGTTGCAGAGGATTCCATCATTATTCTGCTGGCCGATGATAAAGAAATTGTCAACTTCACTGTGAAAAAGGAGAATTAAAATGGCAGATTGCAACCATGACTGCTCACATTGCGCATCAAACTGCGGAGAGCGGACAGAAAAACAGAGCTTCATCGAAAAGCCACATGAACTCTCACATATCAAAAAGATCATTGGAGTAGTCAGCGGCAAGGGAGGAGTAGGAAAATCCCTTATAACCTCTATCCTGGCTGTGATGATGAACAACAAAGGATATAAGACTGCGATTCTTGATGCAGATATCACAGGTCCTTCCATTCCAAAGGCTTTCGGAATCGAGGAGCACCCTAAGCAGGATGGAGATGCATTCCTTCCTGTAAAGAGCAAGACAGGAATAAGTGTGATGTCTGTGAACCTGCTCCTGGACAACCCTGGAGATCCTGTCATCTGGAGAGGCCCGGTTATTGCAGGTGCTGTAAAGCAGTTCTGGACCGAGGTAATCTGGGGCGACATTGACTATATGTTCATAGATATGCCTCCGGGAACAGGCGACGTAGCCCTCACAGTATTCCAGAGCATTCCTATTGACGGCATTGTCATTGTAACCTCTCCCCAGCAGCTGGTGAGCATGATTGTGGAGAAGGCAGTGAACATGGCAAAGGCTATGGATATTCCTATCCTGGGTCTGGTTGAGAACATGAGCTATGTAAAGTGCCCTGACTGCGGCAAGGAGATAAAGATATTCGGCGAGAGCCACCTTGACGAGGTTGCCAAGAAGTTCGGCGTTACTGTGACAGACCGGCTCCCAATGGCACCGGTTATTGCAACTGCCTGCGACCAGGGAATGGCTGAGTTCCTTGAAGGCAAGTACCTGCCAGAGAATATCAAGGCTATCGAAGCTATGCTTAAATAAGAAACTGTAATGAAAGGATAAAAAAAGCTCCTCTGAAGT